>CAZDSY010000046.1:16296-21473 GCA_964508285.1 uncultured Paludibacter sp. | reverse complement strand
ATAAAATGCACGAAAGGAGGACGTAGCGCATCTTCGGGACTCATTATACGTTTTTCAACCGGAAGATTGTTTTCTGCTGCAGCAAAAAGCCGGTCGCGCCCTCCACTTGTAATTTGGTCGGGCTTTCCTTTTATGCCGTAGGAACCACCCTTCATATACCACCAATTAAGCGATGAACCTTGCCCATCAAGTAAACCTTTGCCGGTAAGAGCAATATTTGTTTCACCATAAGCGTAAATGAGCGGATGAGCATTGTAGCAGTCTATTCCTTCCCAGCGAGATAAAACTGCAGGATAATACCAGCTTTGGTCGGTAGTGAATTTAAGTACGGCTCCTTCTTCAAGATGCAGTTGAACGTTGCTTTTCATTCTGATAGGACCGGTATAAAATGTTCCGGCAGGAACTATAACTTTTCCTCCTCCCGATTGATTGCACTTTAAAATTGCCAGATTTATAGCACCATGATTCAGTGTTTTTTCATCATTGGGTATTGCGCCGAAATCGGTAATTACATAAGTGCTGTTTTTGAACTTAGTTTTTTGAATCGATTGTACAATTTTTGCAGCCTGCCTGAATGCCTGCTTCATGTTGGTTTGAGCAATAAGAACAAAACTGAAACTAATAAGTGATAGAATAATGGTTGTTTTTCTCATATGAAGAACTGTGTTTAAAAAAATAAATGATTATCTGCAAAACGACCTCTTATAAATTCTGGATTTGAAGTCGGTATTGTAATTTGCAGCGGCAAATACTAATCTATCGAACATTTTTCCCCCGAAATATCTTCGGTTGAATTTGAAACAGTACTCATTAAGATAATACTGTAAATACTCTTTTTTAAGCTGGTGGTGCATACCCGGCAGTAATCGTTTTACGTTTGCAATACTGATATGTACCCATGGAAGAATCTTTTGAAGGTCTTCAGGTTTAATAACCTGTGCTTTGTGAGACTCTACAGCTTGTTTTAACATATAAAATGTTTTTGAATCATCGATAGTCAACTCTGCCTTTGAATCAATTTGTTGTTCTTTGACAATTTCTACGGTAGTATCTGCTTTCAAATCACGCACAACCTGCATTTTAATGTGGTTTATCTTTTTAGGCTTTTTGCCCGGCCTTGGATTTTCAACCACAATGCTTTCTGTCATTACAAGTACTTTTGACTTATTCTGACTGCCTGCACCACGTTTTAGTTCTTCATTCTTGCAGTCATCGCTTATTAATGTGGCAATGAAAGCATTATCAAATTCTATCTGGCCTGAAAGCTGATATTCAGTATCACGTTTTCCCATTATATTGCCCAGTTTCTTGTGCATTTCCCAAATGGGTTGATAGCGTTTATGTCCGAGCTGCCGTTGCAGTTCTGAAGCTGAGAATGACTTTTTTGTACTGGTCAAAAGGTGCATTGCAACATACCAATATCGAAACGGCAGTTTAGTGCATTCTAATACTGTGCCAGTACGTATTGATTGGCGATAATGACAAAGTTTGCATTCATAACGCAACTTGCCATTAAGCCAGATATGTTCTTTGCAACCACATTTTGGACAAATTACTCCGACTTGGTCTGATTGAGCCTTAAAATGGGCAATACAAGACTCTTCATCGGGGAAATTTTGGATAAAATTCAGTAGATTCAGATTGTTTTTTGACGGGGTTAATTATACCGTAAATATAATGAATGTCAGCGATATATCCAATTTTTTAAACTGGGTTTTTATTGTAAATTAAACCATAATTTCAACCTGTACTTTTATAGGTCGCTTTGCGGATAATCATAAAAATTTTTACTGTTTTGACTCAAAAACTGATTTAAATATAATCATAGAAAAATTATTTATCGGACTAATTCCTAAGCAAAAAGCATCATTCTCTTTTTTACAAAAAAACTTTTCTGTTTTTAGCAAAGAGAGATTCAAGTTTCAAATAACAAAATTAATGCTTCATAATGATTAATGTTTGATTTGCTGACTTTACTAAGCCATTGATTTACAAAATTATCAAAAATTTCACATTTACATATAAATCAGTATAATTACGCTATGAATATGTACGAAATTACAGTATTTCAATCATTGAAATTATATTTCTTTGTAATCTGAACTAAAATTCAGGAAAACATGAAAAAACACTACCTAACATTTTTATTATTAGCATATTCATTCGTTTTTGCAGAAGCTGAAGTTAATTTTAAAGGCAACGAACGAACCAAATACAACTTCAATCCCCAATGGTTGCTGCAAATAGGTGATTGTGAAACTTCAGGAAAAGCATTTTCCGATCCGGCATTGGACGATAAGTCTTGGAAAAAAGTAGACCTTCCGGCTGCTTTTAACGAAGATGAGGCTTTTCGGGTAAGCATTCTTGAGCATACCGATACAATAGTATGGTACCGTAAGCATTTCCGTCTGCCAAAATCGGCAAAAGGACAAAAAATTTTCGTGGAATTTGAAGGCATACGTTTCGGCGGTGAGTATTGGGTAAACGGAAAACCGGTGGGAATGCACGAAAACGGCGTGATGGCTTTCGGGTTCGACATTACCGAATTTGTTAATTATAACGGCAACAATGTAATCGCTGCACGTATTGATAATTCATGGCGATACAAGGAAAAAGCTACCGGCTCAACTTATCAGTGGAACGACCGTAATTTTTATGCCAACTACGGAGGGATTCCGAAAAACGTGTATCTTTACGTAACTCCAAAACTGTATCAGACACTGCCACTTTATAGTAATCTGAAAAGCACCGGAACATATATCTATGCGCGTGAAATAAATATTAGTAATAAAAGTGCCATGGTATATGCCGAATCGGAAGTAAAAAACGAATCGGGGCAGGAAAAGGAATTTACATTTGAAGTAATCATTGAGGATATGGATGGTAAAATCGTAAAACGGATGACTTCCAAATCGGTAAAAATGCAACCAGGAGAAACACGCATTGTAAAAACAGGCGGATTGGTAGAAAATCTGAATTTCTGGAGTTGGGGTTATGGCTATTTATACAATGTTTATACAGTTCTGAATGTAAACGGAATGCCGGTTGATGTAGTAAAAACCCACACCGGTTTCCGTAAAACTGCTTTTCGGAACGGACTTTTCTGGCTCAACGACAGGGTTTTACAGATAAAAGGCTATGCCGAACGAAGCACTAACGAATGGCCTGCTCAGGGAATGTCGGTTCCGGCATGGCTCAGCGATTATAGTAACAGGCTAATGATAGAAAGCAACGGGAATACGGTACGTTGGATGCATGTAACACCCTGGAAGCAGGATGTGGAAAGCTGCGATCGTGTCGGGTTAATCCAATTGATGCCTGCAGGCGATTCAGAAAAGGATGTGGAAGGTCGCCGTTGGGAACAGCGGGAAGAACTTATGCGCGATGCAATAATTTACAACCGCAACAATCCGAGCATAATTTTTTACGAAGGCGGAAACGAAGCGATATCCGAAGCACACATGGCAGAGTTGAAAGCCATTCGGGATGAGTACGACCCTTATGGCGGACGTGCTATCGGTTCGCGCGAAATGCTCGACAGTAAAGTTGCCGAATGGGGAGGAGAAATGCTCTATATAAACAAAAGTGCCAAACATCCGCTTTTTGCCACGGAGTATGCGCGCGATGAAGCCTTGCGTTATAACTGGGACGATTATTCATATCCTTATCACAAAGATGGGGAAGGCACCAAATATTATCGTTCGGTGATGGGCGAGCAAACCAATCGGGTGATCGACACAAGTCCGTACAATCGGAATCAGGATTCGTTTTTTAAAGAATTAATTGCCCGCTGGTGGGATTATTATCGGGTACGTCCCGGCACCGGCAAACGCGTCAGCAGCGGTGGTTTAAACATTCATTTTCATGAATCGAATACCCATTGGCGAGGGAAAGAAAATTATCGTCGCAGCGGTGTTGTCGATGCAATGCGTGTGCCGAAAGATGCATTTTTTGCCCATCAGGTAATGTGGAATGGTTGGGTGGATATTGAAAAACACGGTTCATATATATGCGGACATTGGCAAGCCCCCTTTTATCCTCCTACAGAGGGAAAACTTCCAACACCGCGTGAATTTAAGGATGTACTGGTAGTTTCGACTGGTGATAAAGTAGAATTATTTGTCAATGGCAAATCGAAAGGGTTTGGAAAACGCAGTTCGGGTTTTCTGTTCACTTTTGAAAACGTACCATGGGAAAGCGGTAAAATAGAAGCCGTCAGTTACGATAACGAAGGTAAAGAAGTTTCACGTGCCACGAAAGAAACGGCTGGCAAGCCCGAAAGAATTACCCTCAAATTGATGACTGCTCCCGATGGATTTAAAGCTGATGGTGCCGATTTGGCATTAATCGAAATTGAAGTCGTGGATAAAGACGGAAGACGCTGTCCGTTGGACCACACTTTGATTGATTTTACCCTCGAAGGAGAGGGCGAATGGCGTGGTGGTATTGCACACGGAAAAGAAGGCAACTACGTTCTCGAAAAGCAATTACCTGTTGAAGCCGGTGTAAATCGTGTATTAATTCGTTCGACCCGTAATGCAGGGACTATTACGCTTACAGCCAAAGCCGAAGGATTAAAAACGGCTTCCGTTCGATTCAGTTCTAAAGCTGTGCCAATTCAGAAAGGTTTGAGTACCTATATCAGCGGCGAGTATCAACCTTCCAATTTAGCGAAGGGACCAACGCCACAAGGAACATCATTCAAAATGACTCGTCAACAAATTGAGATTGTAGGAGCGACTGCCGGAAGCAACGAAAAAGAAGCAGCAAACAGTTGGGACGATAACGAACTCTCGGAATGGAAAAACGATGGTCGCGTAGCAACAGGATGGATTAAATACGAACTCGAACGCGATGCAGTGGTTCGCGAAATAGACTTAAAGCTTACCGGTTGGCGTATGCGATCGTATCCTATTCAAATTTTTGTGGACAATACAAAAGTGTGGGAAGGTGAAACTGCAAAATCGTTGGGATATATCCACATTCCTTTTAAACCAACCAAAGGTCGTTTCGTTACGATAAAACTTACCGGTGCTACGGAAGATAAAGATGCTTATGATGGTATTGTGGAAGTTGCAGCCACCGCAGCCGGCGAACTCGATTTGTTCAAAGACCCAAATGCTGCCAATGCGAATGGACAACTTCGAATAGTGGAAGCGGATATTTTTGAAGTAATG
>CAZDSY010000046.1:2753-16196 GCA_964508285.1 uncultured Paludibacter sp. | reverse complement strand
CTGGGCGATGTGTGGTTCAACGGTGAAAAAATCGGCAGCAGCGAATACGGTTATTTGGGTTTTGAATCGGATATTACCAAATTGTTGAAATACAATGCCCCCAATGTTTTGGCTGTACGAGCCTCAACCGGACCTTCGGGAGGTTCCCGTTGGTACACCGGAGGCGGTTTATATCGCGATGTTTATCTTGTTGTGAAAAATGAAATTGCCATTGCACGTAACGGAGTGTTTGTTACTACACCGACGGTTACCGACGAAAAGACTGAAATTAGCCTACAGGTTGACATTGAAGGTTTTCGGGGTAAAACAAATCAACTTCAGATTCTTGCAAAAATCTTTTCTCCGGACGGAAAACTTGTTGCGGAAACAAAGGGCACTGCTCCGATTCGCTCAAACAGCATAATTGAAGAAGTAAAACTGCCAACTGCTATTGTAATGCAACCCAAACGCTGGTCCTGCGAAACACCGAATCTTTACAAAGCTGTGGTTTCACTCATTCTCGATGAAAAACAGGTAGATGAAGTTACCGAACGTTTCGGAATCCGTACCATCGAGTTTTCGAAAGAATTTGGTTTTAAACTGAACGGGAAAAAGGTTTTTCTGAAAGGTATTTCAAATCATCACGATTTGGGTTCGGTTGGAGCTGCTGCTTACGAAAGTGCCATTGCCCGTCAAATGGACGTACTGAAAAGTTTCGGATTTAATCACATACGCCTGTCGCATAATCCCTATTCCAAAGCATTTCTGCGTCTGGCCGACGAAAAGGGAATTCTCATTGTGGACGAACTCTACGACAAGTGGAGCAATAAAAGTTACTGGGGCGGACGAAAACCCTGGACCGAATTGTGGTTCGATCACATGACCGAATGGATAAAACGAGACAGAAATCATCCATCGGTAATTCTATGGTCGTTTGGCAACGAATTACAAATGCGCGAAGACCTTGCGGGTTACAATTCCGGCGATTGGGGTGTAACCACCTATCGGATAATGAATGTGGTAGCAAAACGCTACGATCCTACCCGACCTACAACAGTAGCTATGTTTCCGGCACGAGCAGGCGGCATTGGAAAAAATCATCCCGACTTTAATACGAAAATCGTTCCGCCCGAATTGGCTACTGTTACCGAAGTTGCAAGTTTTAATTATCGTTGGATGAATTATCAGGATTATCTTAAACATGCCCCGGATATGATTATCTATCAAAGCGAAGCTACCACCAACGAACTACTTGCACCCTATTATGGAATGGACAGAGAAAAAATGGTTGGTCTGGCTTATTGGGGAGCCATTGAATATTGGGGCGAATCGAACGGTTGGCCTAAAAAAGGCTGGAGCTACTCGTTTTTCAATCATGCCCTCGAACCATTTCCCCAAGCGTATCTTATTAAAAGTGCTTTTACTGATGCGCCTTTGGTACGTATTGGCATTATCGATAAAGAAAGCGATAAAATTGATTGGAACGATCAAACCATCGGAACCGCCAATGTTTCATCCCATTGGAATAAAGAAGCAGGCAAATCGTACAATCTTTACACTTTTACGAATGCCGACGAAGTAGAATTGTTTGTAAACGGTAAGTCGCTGGGTGTAAAGAAAAATAATACCGAACTTGCAAAACGAAACATGATTTTATGGCAAAACGAGCCTTATGCGCCGGGTAAAATATTAGCCGTGGCACGCTTGAACGGAAAAGAAATAGCACGTCATCAACTTGAAACAACAGGCAAAGCAGTAGCTCTGAAAATGGAAATCGAAAATGCCGAATGGAAAGCCGACGGCATGGATTTGCAATACGTAAAAGTGTATGCCGTGGACAGCAAAGGTCGTGTGGTCGCTGATGCCGTAGGAAAAATAACTTTAGAAGTAACAGGTCAGGCAAAATTAATTGCAGTGGACAACGGCAATCATTTCAGCGATGAACTTTTTGATGGTAATACACGTGAACTTCATAATGGTTTTGCTATGGCGGTGCTTCGTTCGAACAGGCAAGCAGGCGAAGTGAAAATTAAAATAAGCTCTAAAGGGTTGAAAACTACAGAACGAACATTATTAACGAATAAGTAATTTTAATTTATGAGAGTTGTTTTTATAAATATATTGCTGATAACAACACTTCAGGTGTTTCCCCAAACAGTGAAAATATATCTCATGTCGGATACAACAAAATACTCCAGCACCACAAGTTACGGATACGATATGTTAGATGTTCCCAAAAAGGGAAGTAAGCAACCTTTTTTCTATTCTGTTAAAGTACCTGATGGGAACTATCTGGTAACATTAAAGCTCGGCAGCAAAAAGCAAGCGGGAATTACTACTGTTCGTGCCGAATCACGCCGGTTATATGTGCAGCAGCGTGCTACAAAAAAAGGGCAGTTAGTGGAAGAAAAATTCGTTGTACATAAACGTTCTGTTCGTATCAACGATAAAGAGTCGGTGAAAATCAAGGATCGTGAAAAAACTACTTTCACTTGGGACGACAAAATTACTTTTGAGTTCAACGGCGCCTCGCCGGTGTGCGAAAGTATTCGCATCGAACCTGCACAAGAAGATGTTACTACCGTTTTTTTATGCGGAAACAGCACCGTAACCGACCAAAGCCGCGAACCTTGGGCAAGCTGGGGGCAAATGATTCCCGCTTTTTTCAACGAGAAAATTGCATTTGCAAATTTTGCCGAAAGCGGCGAAAGCGCAAACACTTTTATGGCTGCCGGACGACTTAAAAAAGCATTGACAATGATGAAGCCCGGCGATTACGTATTTATAGAGTTCGGGCACAATGATATGAAACAAACCGGACCCGGAAAAGGAGCATGGTATTCTTTCATGACAAGTTTGAAAACTTTTGTGGACGAAGTACGCGCAGTGGGTGCAAATCCTGTGTTAGTAACCCCAACACAACGACGCCACTTTGAAAACGGACACAATCAGAATACACACGGTGAATTTCCGGATGCCATGCGATGGCTGGCAAAAAAAGAAAATGTGCCATTGATTGAACTGAACGAAATGACACGGGTACTTTATGAGGCACTTGGCGAAGAAAATTCCAAAAAAGCATTTGTGCATTATCCGGCAAATTCATTTCCCGGACAAACACAAGAACTGGCTGATAATACGCATTTTAATACTTACGGAGCGTATCAGGTGGCAAAATGTGTGATTAGCGGTATGATGCAAGCTACGCCCGAGCTTATAAAATACCTGAAACCGGGATTTTGTTATAACCCTGCTCAACCAGATAATCCTGAAACTTTTATTTGGGAATTATCGCCCATGGTTGATAAGGATAAACCGGATGGGGATTAAATATGTTTCGTGTTTTTATGAGTTTCAGAAGTTTGAGGGGTTTGAAAAGTTTGAGAGTTTAAAAAATTGATAATTGACACAAAAAATAGACATAATTATGCGTAAAAGTATTTTATTTGTTTTGATGATTGCTTTGCCGATAATGGTTTTCGCAATTAAAAAGAAAAAGCCCTTGGAAGTGAAGGATTTGTTTCCTGATGGAACAGCTATTCCTGCATGGTTTCGCTCCAGCGAGCCTACTGATATTCCTAAATTCGGAAAACAATATAAACTTACCGATTTTGGAGTTGTAAACGACAGTACGCTACTTCAAACACAAGAAATTCAAGCTGTGATTGATCGTGCAGCAACCGAAGGCGGTGGTGTAATTGTTATCCCTAAAGGTGTTTTTTTCAGTGGTTCGCTGTTTTTCAAACCTAAAACTCATTTACATTTGGAAGAAGGTGCTGTCCTTAAAGGCAGCGACGATATTAGTAATTTCCCAATAAAAACTACGCGTATTGAAGGACAAACTTTAAAGTATTTCACAGCTTTGGTAAATGCCGACAGCCTCGATGGGTTTACGATTTCAGGGAAAGGAGCTATTGATGGCAACGGTTTGCGCTACTGGCGTGCTTTTTGGCTTCGCAGGCAATGGAATCCTCAGTGTACCAATATGGATGAGATGCGCCCACGATTGCTTTATGTTTCGAACAGTAAAAACATTCAAATCAGCGGCGTTCATTTGCGAAACTCACCTTTTTGGACGACCCATTTTTATAAATGCGAAAAAGTAAAACTGCTCGATTTGCACATTACATCGCCGGCAAGCCCTGTGAAAGCCCCCAGCACCGATGCTGTGGATATTGATGTATGTACCGATATGTTGATAAAAAACTGTTATATGTCGGTGAACGATGATGCCATTGCATTGAAAGGCGGAAAAGGACCGTTTGCCGATACTGAACCAAATAATGGAGGGAACCGAAATATTATCATCGAGAACTGTGAGTTCGGGTTTTGTCATAGTGCCGTAACCTGCGGCAGCGAATCGGTTCATAATTACAATATTGTGTTTCGTAATTCTATAGTACGGAATGCACAACGTTTGCTCTGGCTTAAAATGCGCCCGGATACGCCTCAGAAATATGAATTTATCGAAGTTAACAACATTACCGGAGATGCCCGCAGCATGATTTACATCAAACCCTGGACACAATTTTTCGACCTGAAAGGCGAAAAAGAAATTAAATTGTCTTCTGCAAACAATATCACAATGAAAAACTTGAAATTCGAATGTAATGTTATGTTCGATTTAGATAAATCTGAACAATACAAATTAACTGATTTTACTTTCGAAAATCTTGATGTTACCGCAAAAAGTAAATTTGAAATAGATTCTGGACAAATTCCGAATATTGTTTTGAAAAATGTAAAAGTAAATGGTAATACGCTGTTAACAGGTAAAGAATCATAGTGCAATAATGTAAAAATCCGCGACAATTCAAAATCAGATTGAACGCGGATTTTTGCATTTATCTAATTTCAAAAACTCCGTTTGTTTGAAGTTGATAAATATTTGCACAATGCGTATTATTCAACTATTTTTGCATAAAACTTAGGTGAAAATTTATGGCAAAAATACTTGTAATTGATGATGAACGCAGCATACGCAATACACTGAAAGATATTTTGGAATTTGAAAAGCATCAGGTTGTAGTAGCTGAAAATGGCAAAACAGGTCTCGATGCAGCCCTTAACGCAGCATTTGATGTGATTTTTTCAGATATTAAAATGCCTGAAATGGACGGAATTGAATTACTTTCGGCGCTTAAAGAGCAAGACGTTGATGCGCCTGTAGTAATGATTTCGGGGCATGGAACTATTGAAACTGCTGTGGAATGTATCAAAAAGGGTGCTTTCGATTTTATAGAAAAACCAATTGATCTGAACAGACTCTTGATCACAGTTCGGAATGCGCTGGAAAAAAACACACTTTCCACAGAAACTAAAATTCTGAAGCGAAAAATTGCCAAACGCCATCAAATGGTAGGAACTTCGCATGCAATTGAAAAAGTACGAATGATGATTGACCGGGTAGCTCCCACTGATGCACGAGTACTAATTACCGGTGCTAACGGAACCGGAAAAGAAGTGGTGGCACGACTTCTTTATGAACAAAGCAATCGTGTGAATGCACCTTTTGTAGAAGTAAATTGCGCTGCAATTCCTTCTGAATTAATTGAAAGCGAATTGTTCGGACATGAAAAAGGTTCGTTTACTTCAGCCATAAAACAACGTATAGGAAAGTTTGAACAAGCAGATACCGGTACGATTTTTCTGGACGAAATTGGCGATATGAGCCTTTCGGCACAAACTAAAGTACTACGCGTATTACAAGAAAATGAACTGACCAGGGTGGGAAGCGACAAAAGCATTAAAGTAAATGTCAGAGTGCTTGCAGCCACGAATAAAAATCTCAAAAAAGAAATTGAAGCCGGAAATTTTCGGGAAGATTTATACCATCGTTTGAACGTGATCCCTATTCACGTACCTACACTTGACGAACGTAAAGAAGACATTCCTTTGTTAATCGACCATTTTACCGAATTGATATGTAGCGAAATGGGCACTTATTTAAAACAATTTTCCCCCGAAGCCATTAAAATGCTACAGGAACGAAAATGGCCCGGAAACATTCGCGAGTTACGTAATGTAGTCGAACGTTTAATTATACTCGGAAGCCAAACAATCTCAAAAGAAGATGTGGAAATGTTCGCGTAGAATGTTTGTGTTTCTGGCTCACTTGTTCACTTGTTTCCTCTATCTCGTAACTAATCTTACAAAAATTAATGAAAACATACATACTTACAGAAACTTCTGAAATGGAAGCCATTATAAATGAATGTCCGATTTGTTTTGTAGGACTGAATGACAATGGAAAAAATCCGTATGTTTTCCCAATGAATTTTGCTTATAACGATGGTGAAATTATCCTACACTCTGCTTCAACAGGAAGACATCAGGAATTGATAGCCCAAAATAATCTTGTAACTCTAACATTTTGCTCCGGCAATAAACTAGTTTTTCAGCATCCTGAAGTTGCCTGCAGTTACCGTATGGATTCAAAAAGTGTAATTTGCACTGGAAGCGTTAAATTTATCGAAAATTTGCAGGAAAAAGAAAGCAGCCTGAATTTGATTATGCAAAAATATACCGGCAAAGATTTTAAATATTCAATTCCCGCACTATCCAATGTTAAAGTGTGGAAAATTAAAATAGAAACCATGACTGCCCGTGCTTTTGGACAAAAACATCGCAGGTAGTGTTTTTATCTGTTACATCATTGTAAATCTCACAGGTTTATTCAGTAAATCAATTACATATTTATCCATTTCGTAAATATCATCCCTGAAAATTATTTCACCGGCGCTATCCATACTGAAAGTGAAATAGTTAATTAGTAATGGAATTTTTTTTGAGAGTAATATTGTACCGAGCTTCATCGATGCAGGATTTTCCTTAACCAGGTTTTCACCCTGCTTAGTTACAACTTTATGTTGAATTGAATAGCGAATTTTATCGTGATACAATAATCGCTCTGAAACAACAAGCGAATCGTTTGTTTGCAAATCAGGTAAAGCATAAAAACAAAGTTCCAGCGGCTTTTCGAGCCTTACACAGCCGTGACTTATAGCTCTGTTATGTCTTGAAAATGCTTTTTTTGCATTTGTATCGTGCAGATAAACGGCAAAAGGATTTGGAAAACTGAACTTTATACGGCCAAGTGCATTATGTCCACCGGGTTCCTGAACCAATTGATAGGAAACCTCCCGGTTTTGCATTGCTCTCCAGTTAGCTGCGGAAGGCGATATTTCTGCGCCATTAGCATAAACGCGTATCCTGTTACGTTTCAAATAATTTGTATCATTTGCGGCCATCAAGGAGGTTTCTTTTACAACAATATTGCGTGGTATCGACCATGAAGGGTTCAGAATAATTTTGTTGATGTTACTTTGCAGAAAAGGTGTTTTATGAAGTGGTGGCTTTCCTACGCAAACTTTCATTTTAGTCGTCAAAGTATCATCGCGATAAGCAGCAAGCGTCATATCTGCCACATTGATGATTATGTATTTTTTTCCTAATGGTTTTGCAGTCTTCCATCGCAACCTTTCAAGATTGGCATCGATTTTGGCAATGTAATCATTTACAGTATAATTCAACGCTCTTATGGTGTTATTTCCAATCTCATTATCAATAAATTGTCCGGTTTTAAGCCTGAGTTTATTGATTGCATTAAGTAAAACCGAATCGAAAACCTGATAATTCTGATTGTATCTCGAAGCATCAGTCAGTTCGCCGGTTAGTTTTAAACGGTGTGCAATAAGCGGAATCAATTTGCTTGTATCACCCAATTCGATAGTTTTACTTTTTTTAATGTAAGGAATCGGAACAAATTTTATACTATCCGCAAGTGATACTAATTTTTTACGTTCGGATTGTAGTTTTTTATATTTTTCAGTTTTTGGAGCCAATGAATGAAGCAACTTAGAAATGGAAAATTCTTTGGATTGAAACAACTGAGCCACAAAAGTGGAATCAGCCGAAAGAGTTTTAAAATAGTAGTTTGGAATGGAACCCAAAGGCTGTACAAGTCCGAAATTAAGTGCGCTGCAATAGCGAATAAAAGCAACTGACAGTTTTAAATCCAGCAGGGCAATCTCTTTAACAGGAATATTTTCAATTGAAGCTTTGTTGTATGATTTGATTAAATTATCTGTATCAAACTGACTTTCAGGGATGCCGTGTTCAGAAGAATTTTTCAAAAACATTAAAAGTGTATCTGCTTGTTTCCTGTGATATGAATTGTTGAGCCATAAAGGCTTAAATCTTGATTTAGTGTAAAAAACACGTGCAAACTTCAATTCAGGCAAAACACTGTCTGATAAATTCAGGCAAATATTGTCAAGTGATTCAGAAAAAAGTTTTTCGTCTAACGAAAAATTTTCTTCAACTTCACTTGCGGTTCT
Source organism: uncultured Paludibacter sp. (assembly GCA_964508285.1). GTDB lineage: Bacteria > Bacteroidota > Bacteroidia > Bacteroidales > Paludibacteraceae > Paludibacter. Next base: position 7,878 of record CAZDSY010000046.1, on the reverse strand, counting down.
TGAACCCAATCGTGAACAAGATAAAAGCGAAACAGAAAAAAATATTATGCACAAGCTAAATTTAAGAAAGTATTTAAGTGCTGATTTCATGAGTATTCAAAAATAAATTAAGCAATTGCAAATGTATAACTATTTTGTAAATAAAAGTTTTTTATATGTATTTCTGGCACAGCTATTGAAATACTGAGGTTCAGTATGTTTTAACTTTAATTTTGCTTTTCCATATTTAATAACAGTAAAATTACTGTCTGAATTGTCGGCTTCGTCAGAATTGACGTGCCATATTGACAGACAATCAACATAAATAATAAAAAATGTACCAACGATTTAATTTTAATTCTGATGAAATGATGGGTTCATCTGATGTTTTTCCAATAATTTCAATCGACGAACAATCCACCGAAATTGACTTGCCATCGGGAGAGATATTATCTATTTTGCCACTGCGAAATATGGTAATTTTTCCGGGTGTATTACTTCCGGTTACTGTAGCACGTCCAAAATCGCTAAAACTGGTTCGTCATGCACTCGAAAACGAACTTCTGATTGGTGTTTGTACGCAAAAGGATAAAAAATCGGAAGACCCACAGATTGAAGATTTATTTCCAATGGGAACTGTTGCGCGTGTAATACGCATTCTCGAAATGCCCGACAATTCTACAACTGTAATTCTCGAAGGGAAAAAACGTTTTCGTCTGGGTGAACTCATAAACATCAAACCCTATCTGAAAGCCCGCGTTTTTCCGGTGGACGATGTAATGCCTGACGACCAGAATTCAGGTGTATTTCAGGCGCTTGTTTCATCTATCAAAGATTTAGCTAACAATTTAATAAACAATTTCGGATTTATTCCACCCGAAGCGTCTTTTGCCATACGGAATATCGAAAATCCGGTGTTTTTGATTAACTATATTAGTGTTAATTTTGGACTCATAGTTACGGAAAAAATACGTTTGCTCGAAACTGATGATGTTTTACAGCGCGGGTATCATTTGCTCGAACTGCTTAATAAAGAATCGCAATTGCTCGAACTGAAAATGGCTATTCAGAATAAGGCCAAAGAAGGAATTGACCAGCAGCAGCGTGAATATTTCTTGCAGCAACAAATGAAAACCATTCAGAACGAACTGGGCGGAATTTCACCCGAACAGGATTTACAGGATTTTCGCCAACGTGCTGCATCCAAGAAATGGAGCGAACAGGTTGCAAAAATCTTCGAAAAAGAATTGCAAAAACTTGAAAGAATGCATCAGCATTCTCCCGATTATTCCACACAGGTAAATTATCTCGAAACCATGCTCGACTTGCCATGGAACGAATATACTGAAGATAATTTTAACCTGAAAAATGCACGTAAAGTACTCGATGCCGATCATTTCGGACTCGAAACCGTAAAAGACCGCATAATAGAACATTTAGCAGTGCTCAAACTCAAAGGCGACATGAAATCGCCTATTATTTGCCTTTATGGTCCTCCGGGAGTAGGAAAAACTTCACTCGGGAAATCAATTGCTCGTGCTTTAAATCGTAAATATGTACGAGTTTCATTAGGAGGTTTACACGATGAAGCTGAAATTCGTGGACATCGGCGTACGTATATTGGGGCTTTACCGGGACGAATTATGCAAAACATTAAAAAAGCAGAATCGGCTAATCCGGTTTTTGTGCTCGACGAAATTGATAAAATTACCGCCGACTACAAAGGCGATCCTTCATCAGCTCTGCTCGAAGTACTCGATCCCGAGCAGAACAATGCCTTTCACGATAATTATCTCGACGTAGATTTCGACCTTTCGAAAGTGCTTTTTATAGCCACTGCTAATAATCTAAATACAATTCCACGCCCTTTGCTCGATCGTATGGAGTTGATTGAAGTGAGCGGTTACACGCAGGAAGAAAAAGTGGAAATTGCACGCAGACATTTATTTACCAAAGAACTTGAAAATCATGGTTTGCAAAAAGATCATGTAAAACTCCAAAAATCAGTTATCCAGGCAATAATTGATGGCTACACACGGGAATCGGGAGTACGCGAACTGAACAGACAAATTGCTGCACTAATGCGCAAGATTGCAAAACTTGTAGCTACCGAACAGAATTACAACAAGGAAATCAGCACCGATGATCTTAAAAAATACCTTGGAACTCCACGCTATTCACGCGATAAATATCAGGGGAATGAATATGCCGGAGTAGTTACTGGTCTTGCATGGACGCAGGTAGGTGGTGAAATTTTATTTGTTGAATCAAGTTTGAGTAAAAGCAAGTCGCCTAAACTTACACTTACCGGAAATTTGGGTGATGTTATGAAAGAATCGGCTATGCTTGCTCTTGAATATATAAAATCGCATGCCGATAAACTCGAAATCGACCCACAAATGTTCGAAGAGTGGAATGTACATATACATGTGCCTGAAGGTGCGATCCCTAAAGATGGACCTTCTGCCGGAATTACAATGGTAACTGCGCTTGCATCAGCATTTACCAAAAGAAAAGTACGTAAAAACCTTGCAATGACCGGTGAAATCACATTGCGTGGAAAGGTTTTGCCTGTCGGGGGTATAAAGGAAAAAATTCTGGCTGCCAAACGTGCTGGAATTACAGACATAATTCTTTGCAAAGAAAACCAAAAAGATATTGATGAAATAAAAAGTGAATATCTGAAAGGTTTAAACTTTCATTTTGTTAGTGATATTATGGAAGTCATAAGTTTTGCATTGCTGAATGAAAAAGTGAATTAATTTCTGTTTAATTTTTCTTGCAATTATATTTAAAAAAATGCAACAACATACTCTTTTAAAAAGAAAGTGGTTTGTTGCACGTTTTCACATTAAATAAGAAGAGAAAATCCAACTTCATCTGAGAATAAAACTACTGAACCCTAACGATTACAATTTTCACACAAACATTTAGTTTACTGACATTTAAACGATTTTTTTGTCAGTTTGGCAAAAAAATATTAACTTTGTGGCCGGTTAAGAATTTTCAGAACCGGCTTTTTTTATTGAAACAAATTTCCATAATCAGAATAAATTAAAAAACTATAATAATATGATGAATGCTCAGGACATCAAAAACGGAACCTGCATCCGCATGGATGGACGTCTGTATTTTGTAATTGATTTTTTACATGTAAAACCCGGGAAAGGGAACACTTTTATGCGTACCACATTGAAAGATGTGGTTGATGGACGCGTTTTGGAACGCCGCTTCAACATTGGCGAAAAATTGGAAGACGTACGCGTTGAACGCCGCCCATATCAGTTTGTATATAAAGAAGGCGACGATTATATCTTCATGAATCAGGAAACTTACGATCAGCATCCTATCGCGCGTGATTTGATTAACGGAGTGGATTTCCTGCTCGAAGGCATGATTGTTGAAGTTGTATCGGATGCTTCTACCGACACTGTACTTTATGCCGACATGCCTGTGAAAGTTCAAATGAAAGTTACATATACTGAACCCGGGCTGAGAGGTGATACTGCTACTAACACATTGAAACCAGCAACAGTTGAATCGGGAGCAACAGTACGTGTACCGCTATTTATTAATGAAGGCGATATGATTGAAATCGATACCCGCGATGGATCGTATCAGAGCAGAGTAAAAGGCTGATAAACAAAAAAACATTCCATGAAAAAACCGGTTAACAAAAAGTTGTTTGCCGGTTTTTTTATTTAATTTTGCTTGTATTATTTAAAAAACATTCGTATGAAAAATTACAGATTTATTAAAAGCATGAACTATGCGATCAATGGTTTATGGCAGGTTTTTACCACCGAAGCCAATATGAAAATTCATTTGGTTGTCATGGCTTTGGTCATTTTTTTCGGAGTTTTGTTTTCGCTTTCTGTTACTGAATGGTTAATTTGTCTTTTATGCTTTGGTATGGTTATAGGTATGGAAATGATGAATACTGCGCTTGAAAAATGGGTCGATTTTGTTTCTCCTGAATATCACGAAGCTGCCGGACGTGCCAAAGATATTGCTGCAGGGGCTGTTTTAATTGTAGCTTTTTTTGCTGCTCTTGCCGGACTGATTATATTTTTACCAAAAGGGTGGCATTTTTTAATGATTTTGATGAACTAAAAAATGTATCAATATTTAAATAGCACTTATAATCTAAGCTAAAAATTTTGATATTATGAATTTCGTTTCAGAATTTCTTAATTTATTTTATCCCAATTTATGTTTGATTTGCGGTAACAGCCTTATGCGCAATGAACATCAGATATGCTTATCCTGCCTTCATGAAATTCCACAAACCGGCTATCACCTTCAAAAAGACAATCCGCTTGAGAAACGCTTCTGGGGTAAAGTACCGATATTCAGAGGTACTGCTTTTTACTTTTTTCATAAAGGTTCGCCTTTTCAAAAACTGCTACATGAATTGAAATACAAAGGCAACAAAGAAATAGGTGTGATTATGGGAAAATATGCAGCTGCAGAACTACTGCATTCACCCGATTTCTGCTCGATAGATGTTATTGTACCGGTACCCTTACATCCCAAAAAATATGCAAAACGTGGTTACAACCAATCCGATTTAATATGCAAAGGAATATCCGAAGTGCTTCAAAAACCTGTGGACGCTGTAAATTTGCGAAGAATAAGAGAAAATACTAGTCAAACTAAAAAATCGGTTTACGACAGATATCTTAACACAGAAAATTTATTTGAGTTGAAGGATAAAACAGCATTTCAAAACAAACATGTGCTAATTGTTGACGACGTTCTTACAACAGGCTCAACTATAGAGTCCTGCATTAAAGCGGTTTTAGATACTCCAGAAATTAAAGTAAGTGTTTTTACCCTTGCAATTGCCTGATACAGATTTTCACATTAATTCAATTTTGATTCAAAAAGGTTTACAAATTGACCAAGAAGGGTTAAACATGCAAAAACATGCTTTACAACATGCTTTAATTTCCTTTTTTTAGCTCATTTTTTAGTTATTTTGTGTCCCGTTTCTTTAAAAATCAAACACATATCAAACACATATAAATAATTGACAAAATAATAATCTAAAAAAATCAATTCAAATTATGACAGTTCAAGAATTAAAATCAGCTTTCCTGGCTACTTATGGTAAAGAATCAGAAGCTGTTTATTTTGCTCCCGG
>CAZDSY010000046.1:0-2653 GCA_964508285.1 uncultured Paludibacter sp. | reverse complement strand
TACAATCAACGCGTTGCCGAATGTAAAAAAGCTGTAGAGCAATTAAATACTGTTCGTCCCTTGAAATATCTTGCTGAACTGACGGAAGCCGAATTTAAATCAATCGAGTATGCTATCACCGATCCGGTGGCTCACAAACGTGCACGCCACGTGGTTGGTGAAGTTCAACGCACATCCGATGCCGTCAAAGCCCTGAAAGCCGGCGATTTAACGCTGTTTGGTAAACTTATGAACGCTTCACACATTTCGCTTCGCGACGATTACGAAGTAACCGGACCGGAACTCGACTGCATGGCTGAAGAAGCTTGGAAAATAGATGGCGTTATCGGTTCGCGCATGACAGGTGGTGGATTTGGCGGTTGCACGGTTTCACTGGTTAAAGAAGAAGCTATTGATACCTTTATTAAAGAAGTTGGTGCGGCTTACGAAGCAAAAATCGGCATTAAACCCGATTTCTATATTGCCGAAATTGGAAATGGAGCTACACGTGTAGAATAAAAATAACCTCTAACCCCTGAAGGGGAATAAGATATATCAAAAGGATTTTTCAAATGAATAATATGAAAAATATTGATGATAAAACTAATTCAATTCCCCTTTAGGGGTTAGGGTCAAAAATAAAAGATATGGAAAAAATTATTAACGGGAAATCCGTTTCGCTTTATACCATTCGGAACAGCAAGGGTATGCGTTGTGATGTAACCAACTTTGGTGCGAAAATTATCCGCCTGTTTGTTGCCGACAGAAACGGAAATTTTGAAGATGTAGTACTGGGCTTCGATACACTCGAAGAAATTATCGAAAAGGAGGAATATTATGGGGCAGTTTGCGGACGTTTTGCTAACCGTATTAAAGATGGTAAATTCCGTATTGATGGAAATGAATACAAACTTGCCATAAATAATGGAACAAATGCTTTGCATGGCGGTATCGAAGGATTTAACAGTTTAGTGTGGGATGTTAAATCGGTTTCGGAATCAAAAATTGTGCTTGGATTACTTTCGCCCGATGGCGATGAAGGTTATCCGGGAAATTTAGATGTTACCTGTACCTACGAACTTACCAACGATAACGAACTTAGTATTCATTACGAAGCCACTACGGATAAACCAACCATAATCGGGTTAACACAACATTCATACTTCAACCTGAAAGGTGCAGGAAATGGAACAATTAAAGATCATTTACTCCAGATAAATGCCGATTTTGTTACAATTCTCGATGAATCTTTTGCACCTTCGGGCGAAATTCGTCCGGTCGAAGGATCTGCTTTCGATTTCCGTAAACCTGTTCTCATTGGCGAAAGAATTGATGCTGAAGTGTATGTTCCCGGTTGGGGAATCGACAACAACTGGTGTTTGCGTAAAGAACAGCAAGGCGATTGTGTGTTGGCAGGTTACATTTACGAACCCGTGAGCGGACGAAAAATGGAAGTAATAACAACCCAACCGGGAATGCAAGTATACACCGGTAACTGGATTGAAAAACAAACCGGGAAGTTGGGTAAAACTTACAACCGACAGGATGCAGTTTGCCTCGAAACACAAGGATTTCCAAATTCACCAAATATTCCGTTTTTCCCAAGTCCGGTTTTACGTCCGGGTCAGAAATACGACGAATGGTGTATTTATAAATTCAGCGTAGAGTAGATTTTATTTACCTTTTCCAAAGTTTGTAAACTTTGGAAAAGGTTTTTTATAAAAATTCTGGATAAAAATATGTTATCATTAAAACCCGATGATAAATTTATCCGAAAGGCGTTATTTACCGAAAAAGTCAAAAATAATGCTGTGCAATGCCGTTTATGTCCCCACAATTGTACGGTTGCGGTAGGTCACACCGGAATTTGTAAAGTTCGTGTGAATATCGATGGAGAATTATATACCACCACTTACGGCAATCCATGCTCCTTAAGTATCGACCCTATCGAAAAAAAGCCGCTTTACCATTTTCTACCCGGAACTGAAATTTTTTCATTGGCAACTGCAGGCTGCAACTTCCGATGCTTAAATTGCCAAAATCATAGTATCTCACAAACCACACCCGATGCTCTTCGTAATTACGATTTATCACCCGAAGCAGTAGTAGAACAGGCAAAATTGCACAGGCAGAAAAGCATTGCCTTTACCTATACCGAGCCCACCATTTTTTTTGAGTATATGTTGGATACGGCAAAAATTGCCCAACAAGCCGGAATAAAAACTGTCATTGTTTCAAACGGTTATATCAACCGCGAACCTTTAACCGAACTTTGCAATTACATTGATGCTGCCAATATCGACCTGAAAAGTATAAATGATAAAGTGTATCGAAAATTAACCGGAGGTTCACTTCAACCGGTTCTCGATACAATTTTAACGCTTAAAAAACAAAATGTTTGGGTAGAAATTACCCGTTTGCTCATTCCCGAATTTACCGATGACTTAAAAGATTTTGAAAATTTATGCCTGTGGTTGGTTAATAATAATCTGACTGATACTCCTTTGCACATAAGCAGATTTTTTCCCAATTATAAACTTACACATTTACCGGCAACTCCGGTTGAAACGCTATTCAAAGCAGAAAAAATTGCAAAAAATACCGGATTACAATATGTATATTTGGGAAATGTATATAATACAACATCAGGCAATACTTATTGTCCAAACTGCGG
>CAZDSY010000045.1:19122-21513 GCA_964508285.1 uncultured Paludibacter sp. | reverse complement strand
GTAAACGATGCTGTTCAGGATGGAACTCTAAAATATTTGGCGTCTACTTTCGACCATCAAAATCTTAGTATTAATGATGGAATTTATGAAGGAAGGAAAATTATTACATTTGCCAATATCCTCAAACACAATGTCATACCCTTGGCCGATTTAATGAAAACCACGCTAAGCATTGCACAAAATGAAATGGGACGACCGGTAGAAATTGAATTTGCTTTTAATATCGATTATTCTCCCAAAAAAGAAAATACATTCTACCTGCTGCAAATTCGCCCCATTGTAGAAAGTCGTGCAATGTTGAATGAAAATCTGGCAATAATTCCTGACGAACAAACTGTAATTTCATGTAAAAATGCGCTGGGTCACGGAATTTATAACGACATTTACGATATCCTTTACGTAAAACCCGAAGCATTCAACGCATCAAAAAATCAGCTTATTATGTACGAAATCGAAAAGTTGAACCGCCGAATGCTTGCAGAAAACCGTCCATTTATACTTGTTGGACCCGGACGTTGGGGTTCGAGCGATCCATGGTTAGGGATACCTGTGAAGTGGCCACATATAAGTAATGCCAGGGTAATAGTTGAATCGGGGCTTTCACAGTATCGCATCGATCCGAGCCAGGGAACGCATTTTTTTCAAAATCTGACTTCGCTTGGTGTTTCATATTTCACAATTAATCCTTTTCAGAACGATGGCTTTTACGATATTGATTTTTTGAATGCCCAACCTGCTGAATTCGAGAGTGATTACCTTCGGTTAGTACATTTTATAAAACCACTGATTGTAAAAGTTGATGGAAGAAAAGGATTGGGTGTAATATTGAAACCATAAAATTAAAAAATGGATATTCAGTTGATTGCATAAATATTGAATATTTGTTCAATTTTCTTATATTTGCATTTATTCTTCAAAATTAATCATGTAAATTCGTTATAATTAATATCTATTAATAAACTAAAAACAAATTTTTATGTTAAAAAATCATCCTAAAGGACTGATTCCTGCTGCACTTGCCAATATGGGTGAACGATTTGGTTTTTACACCATGATGGCTATCCTGACACTATTCCTAATGTCGAAATTCAACATTTCAGGTACTGAAGCCGGTTCATTGTATTCAATTTTTTATGGAGCCATATATATTTTGGCGCTTGTAGGTGGAATTATTGCAGACAGGCTTCGAAATTATAAAGGTACTATCATTGCCGGACTTCTGGTTATGTCGCTTGGTTATATTTTACTATCGATGCCGGCACTAATAACAACAAAATACATTGCATTGGCAGCATTACTTGTAATTGCTTTTGGTAACGGTTTGTTTAAAGGCAATTTACAGGCACTTGTAGGACAAATGTACGACAATGATGAATATCGGAATAAAAGAGATTCTGGTTTTCAGATATTTTATATGTTTATTAATATTGGTGCCATGTTTGCACCATTTCTTGCCACTTGGGTACGCAATACTTTTGTAAAAATGCAGGGTTATGCATATAATGCTGACCTGCCAGGTTTGTGTCATCAGTATTTGGATGGAAAAATGTCGGCAGATGTTATCAACGGACGGTTCACAGAACTTGCTACGAATGTATCAAATGGAGTTTTACCTTCAGATTTAACTTTTTTTGCCAATAGCTATCTCGATGCATTTAATAAAGGCTTTCATTATGCATTCCTCACAGCTGTAGTTGCCATGGGAATTTCGTTAATCATATTCCTTTCAACTAAACGTTATCTTCCTGTGCCAAAAGTTCACGAAAAACATCATGCGAACATTTCAGCTGAAGAAATTCAGAAAAATGCAAAAGAAATTCGTCAGCGTATTTATGCACTACTTGCAGTTTTTGGCATTGTAATTTTCTTCTGGTTCTCGTTTCACCAAAACGGTTTGACACTTACTATGTTTGCCAAAGATTATACATTACTAGGTGGTATTTTCAATTCAGCAGAAATCTTTCAGTCGATTAATCCATTTCTTGTAGTATTTCTAACACCCATCGTTATTGGAATTTTCGGTCGATTGGCAAAAAAGGGAAAAGAACCCTCCACACCTAAGAAAATTGCCATTGGTATGGGTATCGCTGCTTTGGCATTTGTAATAATGGCTGTAGGTTCAATTGGACTGCCATTATTAAAAGATGTAACTGCTCAGGGTGGATTACCCGATGCAGCGAGAGTAACTCCATGGTTATTATTTGCAACTTATTTTATTCTGACAGTTGCTGAATTGTTTATTTCCCCGCTTGGGCTATCATTTGTTTCAAAAGTTGCGCCCCCACACATGCAGGGCTTAATGCAGGGTGGTTGGTTAACAGCAACTGCTATAGGAAATTTTTCACTTTTTCTTGGTGCTATGATGTATGAAAACATATCGATTTCTATCAC
>CAZDSY010000045.1:16783-19022 GCA_964508285.1 uncultured Paludibacter sp. | reverse complement strand
ATTTTTCACTTTTTCTTGGTGCTATGATGTATGAAAACATATCGATTTCTATCACCTGGACAGTTTTTGTTGCAGTTTGTTTGATATCGATGTTTATAATGCTTGGAATGGTAAGCTGGCTCGAAAAAGTTGCAAAATAGTTTATTTCTCGCATTTCACAAAAAGGAACTCACAGAGTTCCTTTTTTTGTTTTTATTTCCCTTATCGAATGAATTAACTTTTCAATATTTATTTCTTCAAGTTCAGTATTTATTATTACATCAGCAACTTGTAAAAGTTTTTGTTCTTTCATCTGATTTTTCATCCTAAGTTTTATCTCATTTTCAGTCGTTTTATCTCTTGCAATCACTCTTTTAATTCTTTCTTTCTCAGAAGCTGTAACCACGAGTATAATATCGACAAATTTATTGAGTCCGCTCTCGAACAAAACAGCCGATTCAAGAAAAATAAACTCATCATTATTATGATTAGAAACAAACAAATTGAAATAATTGATCACTGCGGGATGTACAATTTCAGTAAGTTTACTCAACATTTCTGGATTTGTAAAAACAATATCCGCAATTCTTTTCCGGTTGAGTTCTCCTTCATTATACGCGTCATTACCAAATATTTCAATTATTTTCTCACGTACTTTAACATCTTCATTTTGAATTCTTTTTGCTTCAGCATCCGAATCGAAAACGCTAAAACCTTTGTTTCTGAGTTTTGCCGCCAAAGTGGATTTTCCACTTCCTATTCCTCCTGTGATACCAATTATAAAAGGTCTTTTCATGAATAAAAATACTTATTTATTAAAAACCAAGACTAAATCCTATGGTAAGAGTTGTATTTTTCCCATGCAGATATGCTGGCGAAAACATATTGAGATAACCTTGAGCATCGCGTAAAACTTCTGACTCATCGTACTGAATAGGAGTTGAAGTTAAGTCATAACCCTGTATATTTGAATTCAAGAGATTAAGAATTGCAAATGCATTGTTAAAAACCTCATACCGAATATTTAATTCATAACTTCTGTTACTCCATGAAATTTCTCCTAATGAAGGCTGACTAAGGAATATTTTTGTTTGATCCATTTTCAGTGAATTGCGACGAAGGTAAATATATTCGTTTCCATGTTTGGCATCGGTTAAAGAAAAATCAATACTTAACCCTTTTAAAGGCTTATATTTTAGTGCAGCATAAATTTCCTGGGAATTATCGCCTAGATAATGCCCGAGATTATAACCATTCGATGCCCAAGTTAATGCAGGTACAGAATGTTTGTAAGTGATAATTCCTGTTCGGGTAAACTCCGTCACTGCTGACAAATTTTTTACAGGATAATTTGAGAATTGAGCTCCAAATTTAAACGAGCCGGGATTTTTTTCGGCACTCGAAGGTTTAAATCTGGAAAAATCAATTTCATCAAAAAAAATGGAGGTATATAAATGCAAATGTTTGATATTACGGGTACTTACATTTAAAAATACCTGCGAATTCTGATTTTCAATTTTCAAACCTTTGGTTAGTGTATGATCAATTGATTTATAAAATGCTACTGGTAAAAAATATGCAGGCTGAACATTGTTTTCAGCATAAACAATTGAATTCCCAAACGAAAAATTAAATTTTGGTATGGGTGTAAAAGTAAACAAATTAGCAGCTATAAATTTATTAGTCTGTCTGTACATTTTTGCGCCGGTATTCTCCACATAAAAGCGTGTACTATCCAATACATTCGAAACTAACCATCCATGGAAATAATTAAGTTCGAACCAGTTTGTAGGTTTAACCATTAATGTAATCATTGGAAAAGAAGGTACTCGGCCTGAAAGGATGTTTGACCCATGATAATTGTCTCCCCACACTATATTATCTTTAATAAGACCAACCGAGAGCCATTTATTAGCATATTTAATTCCTCCACGTGAATCACTGAAATCGCCTCCTTTTGAAGATTCTTTATATTCATACCCGGGAAAATTGTTAAGATATGAAGGACGTGATAATAATGCACCCTCAATTGAAACATCGCGTAAACTTCCGTAGATACTTAAATTTTTCCCCATTAACGTTTCAAAAGAAACACCATACCAACGTTTTACAATATTTCCATTTTTATTCGTTGTAATATGCATACCAAGAATCGGAAGAATCCTTGCTCGGAAAATTGAATCAGAATAATGAAATGCGGGCTGTATGAGGGAAATATCGACGTTATTATTTCGAAATAATTTAATTTTTGAGTCGGGTA
>CAZDSY010000045.1:0-16683 GCA_964508285.1 uncultured Paludibacter sp. | reverse complement strand
TAAATCATTGGAAGTTCATCAATCCAGTATTTACGCATAAATCTTCCCAAAGTATTAATTCTAATATCTCGGTTAAATTTACCACCTTCTTTCAGGTCATTTTTTTCATAAATATACGATTGAAGATATTCAGAATATGGATACATAGTACGCATTTTATAGACATCAAACATTTTTCCTTCTTTACCCATTCGCCTTAATTTTATGAACGGCCCATAAACTCTTTTTGTTATCGGTTCTGGTTGTTTAATTCTTTTGGCAAATACAAAACATAATCCATTCACTTTTGACTCTTTAATTACTTCAAAACCAGAACAATACAATCTACCCATAACTTCGGTTTTTGATAGTACTCTGTTTTTTCCTTTAGTAATATCAAAATACAATCGCCGGAAGAGTTGAATTTTTGGAATAAAGCGTTTAAATAAATAGTCAAAGCAATAAATAATATCACCTAAAAAAGATGAGTATTTCTGATAAACAAGTTTTTTGTGCGTACTTTTTGATTCGAAACAACAAATGAGAATACCAAAATCAGGTAATTTATCATTAATAAAAGAAAATAAGGTATTTATACCTCTTACATCGTTTAATTTTTGCAGCTGAATAAATATATCATACTGATAATCAGGTATAGATTTTAGATCAAAAAAATTAGTAGAAAAAAGAACTTTAATATTTCCACTATGTAAATTTACGTTATTGTTGATAAAATTAAGAATTTTGTCACCGGCATAAGTTCTGATTGCAATGCATAAATCGTTAAAACTTTTTTCATCAATTTCGGGAAGGAATTTAACAACTGCATTTTCACGCATTTTATCTCTTACTGGTTGCTTATCATACTCAGTTGCATATAACCATGCGTAAACCAGTGAGTACATAATGTTACTCGTGAAAAATACACCTAAAGTATATGTCGATAGTACATTAAATGAATATCTCGAAGGAAAAACCAAACTCGAAAGTAACCATGAAAGCCCGTAAACAAAAAGTGTTACGTATAAAATTTGAAACAAAGCATCGAAATAGTTTTTTGAACTTAAGTTCTGATATCTTCCGAACAGATACGAAAAAATTATCCATACAAACGTATAAAAAACAATACCTTCAGCATATTTATCGTAAGGAGTCGGTGTAGTAAGCGGAAACCACTCGAACATAATATACACACTTAGAAGCAGTATGAGTAAGTCAAGAATAATGTACTTAAGAAGAGGTTTGTAGAAAATTTTCATTTTATTTTCTAATTTTCAAAAGAATTCTTTTAGCAATATTTTTAACATTTTGTCCTGCAAATTCTAAAAACCACTCAATTTTATCGTCAGTCCATCGTTGTGGATGAGTTGTAATCATAACAGGGTTTTTATTTTTCGAAGTCTTAATCCATTTAATAAGGTCAAAAGTAGAATGTACTTCAACTTTAGAAATGTGGACTTGACCTATTTTTTTATCTCTAACATTATATTTATCTCCATCCCACATGCGTGCAGTATCGGTAAAATAATTCACATTCTTTTGATTTAAAAAATCAAAATAAGGTTCGCCTATAACTTCATAATCGCGGTAATTTATTTCTTTCCAAATAAACCTGTTATCGAATTTAGACACAGGGCTTCCATGCATACAGATAGTTTTCACAGGATAAAATTCTCGAAAATATTTTAAATTTTTCTCGAAATGAATTTTTGCTTTGTTTAAATCACCTTTCATCATCGATAGATCTTCGTAATGGTATCCAATTTCATGGCCAAGATTCGCAATTTTTTTGATTATGTCCGGCTGATTGCTTTCAGGCACAACCCTAAAATAATATGTTGAATGAATTCCCATTTCATTTTCAATCTGGGCAATTTTTAACGAATTAATTGCTTTTAAATCTACATCATGTCTTAAAATAACAATTTTCCCGGATGGTTTTGATTTACACCATTCTTCAAAAGTAAAAAATTGATAGTTTTCATCTTTAAAGTATTGAAGAAGAAGTGAATAAATTTTGAGTGTAAAATCTTTTTCATCCATAGCTGATAATTTATGGTAATAAAATTAAATAAACAACTTTTTAAATTGAACTTGTATTATTCATAAATTAGAAAAAATAGATTTCAATAATTATCAATCATTTAATTGATTTTAAGATTGTTAATATCCATTTCCCTAATTTGTAAAGAATTGGTTTAGATACGTATAAGAAACGTCCATGTTCTACAAGTTCTCCTCCAAATTTTGATTTAAAGTCACGGACACCATAACCTTCATCGGGTTTTCCTGCTCCCATCATATCAAAAGTTTTAAAGCCATTAATGGAAGCATATTCAATTGCTGCCCATGTAGCTAATGTTGAAGGATAAATGTTTTTGTATTTTCCATCGAGTCCACAAACAAACCATTCATATATAACTTCATTCTGAAAAACACAAATATTACCTCCTACAACTTCATTTTTGTACTTAATAACAAAAAATTTGGAAAATGGTTTTGAAATTAACGTTTCAAAAAATTCGTATTGAAAAAGTGGCGTTTTAATTTTAGTTTTATATAAATTACATAAAATGGAGTAAAATTCTTTTAAATCATCAGAAAATTTACTTTCATACCACACAGCACCATTTTTTTGTGATACTTTAATATCCCTCCTTTTCGTAGAACTTAAATTTTTCAATACAATATCAAGACTTGGAGTTTTAATTTGAAAATTTAAATGAGGTTGATAATTAAAACCTGAGTTTTCAAAGATTTTTTTTAAGTGTTCATAGGAATTGTAATTCCGAAATTCAATATAAATTGATTTTGTGGATAATATCTTTTTTGTGGTTTCTAACAAAATGGATAAACCTTTTTCAGATATATCATTGAAAAGGACTCCACCTGGTATTATTGCTCGTTTGCTAAAAAATCTTTTTATAAAATTCCCATCTGAAATTAAATATCCAACCACAATTCCTTTCAAATTACCATTCTCAGAAACTCCAAATACAAAGGGTTTCAAAAATGATAAGGATTTGTAAAAATCATAACAGCCCTGTGATTGAAAAAAAGTTGCTACATTTGAACTTTTAACTAAATTATCCCATTGATGTCTATTGATTTCTTCAATATCAGTATGAATCTGAAATTCCATTTTTAACTAAATCTAAAGTAAAAATTAGGATCAGTTTTTACATTATTTACACTTTGTGGGTGATTTTCAATAAACCAAACAAAAAAAGCTGTAACATCAATTTTATCGGCAAGTAATTTATTTCTTCGAAAAGCCCATTCTTTTTTTAAGTCAGGATTTTCAAGTAATTCTTGAATTTTCATAAACATTTTCTCACTATCATCAGGTTTAAATCCAAAAGTGAGACCGTATTTATGTTCTTCCTCTTCAAGATACGATATTCGACCAACAAAAGAATTGCATCTTATTGAGGGAGTTCCCAAAACAGCAGCTTCTGAAGTCATTGTCTGGCTATCACCAATAAACATTGTTGCATAATACAACAGTGAATGAATCTTTTCTTGAGATACTTTTATTTGATACTTTTGAAATTCCTCGTCCATTTCTCGTTCAGTAGTTATGAAAACCCTGCCTTTTTTCTCTAAATACTGAATAAGTTTTCGTTTAAGTTCTATTGAAAGTCCTTTTATGCCTAAATCATGATGGGCTTTAAACACATTAAAGCGTAAAACAAAAAAAACTTCATTTTCTTTAAGATTCAGATCAAATAAAACTTGTTTATCCGGAGTGAAACGGTTTGGATGAAGATAAGCTAATTCATGAAATCCTGGATAGTAAATAGTTTTAGTACATTTTCTTTTTAAACAATCAGGACTTAAAATTGTATTTACAAAAGGGTGAGCATATTTTACGATAAGAGGTTCTACTTCATCATCGTCATCATCAAGAAAAATTGCTTTCATTTTTGAAAATTTTGAAATGTGTGCAATTGAAACAGATGAACCAAGACCAATAGAGATTTTTTTTTGATTGACTAAACTTAACAATTTAATATTGTATTCAAACTGCATTATAAGTTTACCTAGTAAAGAATCTCTTTTTTTCTTAAAGATTGTATGGGGGATATCCAATTTATTCAGTAGCTCTACAATAGCAAAATTATCTCTTACTGTTACAAATAAATTGTGTCCTTTATTTTTAAGTTCAAAATATGAATTTTTTATTAAATGTACATGAGCAGGATGTACTAAATCTATTAATATATTCATAATTAAAATTTATGTCTTTAAAATAAATAAAAATAAATTTTTATTAGGTTGATTAAATAAGACCACGCCCTGATAGTTTAAACCAAGACCAACCTATAGTAACTAAAAAAATAAATACTGAATAAATTATGAAGTATTTTTTTTGTTTATTAGTGATTTTGCTTATTCCGTATGCTACAATAATTAAATAAAAAGGTAAAATTGGTTGATGAAAACGCTCGGAATGAGCAAATGAACTCATAGAAATTACTGCTAAATACCCAACAAAGAAGGTAAGAATTAATAAGTAATCTCTCCACTTTTTCTCTTTAATCAATGAATATATTGCAAAGAT
Source organism: uncultured Paludibacter sp. (assembly GCA_964508285.1). GTDB lineage: Bacteria > Bacteroidota > Bacteroidia > Bacteroidales > Paludibacteraceae > Paludibacter. Next base: position 12,140 of record CAZDSY010000045.1, on the reverse strand, counting down.
TATAAAGAAACTAAAAATATTTTTTATAAAATTTGCACCATTTGAAAACATTTGGTAATCTTGGTTTTCAACATATACCATTGACGAAAAAGGGATTATAAAAATTATTGGCGCAAAAACAGTTGCAGTTGCATATTTTGCAAATTTATTTCCACCTTCTCTCTCTGCTCTCCATTCCATTGAAGTTGTTTGACTTGATATTCGACTTTGCCAAATTGAACTGACTTCGTTAAAATACTGACTACCTACAAAATAAAATAAAGCAACTGAAAACCAAATTGTTGCAATAATCCTCTTAGAAAACTTTGCTGTTCGTTCGGTGGAAAGAAATATTGCGCTGAATAATCCAAAAATTGCTGTAACTCCTAATACAGTCCTAAAAAAGAAAAGTGAACTTGCTAAAAGAATTGGTAACCACATCATATTAAAAGTAAATTTATGACCTCTTAATAAGGCATCGGCTCTTTCAATAAACCAAACAGTTAAAAATATCATTTCAACTTCTTTAAGATGAGTTCCTGTATAGTAAATAAGATTAGGTAGTAGCATAGAAAATACACCAGCCATTCTACCTGTAGATTCACCAAATGTACGAGAAGCTAGTTTATAAACTAAATAAACAGTTATTGTGCTGTAAACTGCTTTAAATAATCTGGCAAGAATAATGGATTCTCCAAATATGTAATAAAAAAATCCAAGATACATGGTATAACCTGCATCAGAAATATTTCCACCTAAATAATCAAAATATGGTTTTGTGTTACCTTCAATAATTAGTGATTTTAGCCATATTGCTTCTTCGTGGTATGCTAAAGAATCTTTAGCGGACCACTCGAAAGGTATTCCTGTCCATTTTATAAATAAAAAGTAACTTAAAACAACCCATGATACTCGGAGTATCAATGAAACCACAACTAAATTATTAAGAAATTTTTTTTTAGATAAGTTTGTCCACCTACTTGTAAGTAAATTCGAAAAATAAAAAAAAATGATAATATGTATTATTCCAAATATTAAGTAGATGAAAGGTAATGAATAAGTTGAAAATAATATTGAAACAATAATTAAAGTAATAATATATAAAAATATCGCTTTATTTGAAAAATATTTAGGAAAAAATTCTAACATTGATAAAAGTTTTAAAATAATTTGAAATAGATTTCAATAATATAATTTTATTTAGTTCTTTTTAAAATTAAAGAGTATTCCTGATAAAGATTATAAATATGTTTTTCTATTGAAAAATTTTCAACAACATATTTTTGAGCAGTCTCAGCTTTAATTTGAAATTCAGTTTTATCTTGCAAAAATAGAAAAAAATTCGCAAATAAATCTTGTTCATCTTTAGTACGATATAATGTAGCATATTTCCCATTATCAGTAATTTCTTTCATTACATCCCAATCATTAACAAATATTGGTATTTTAACAAACATTGCTTCTACAACAGCAATCCCAAAAGTATCATGATTAGTAGAATAAATAAAGGCATCAAATTGGGATATAAGTTTATTTACATCATTACGTGCTCCCAAAAAAGTCACGTTTGACATTAAATGGTTTTCTTCACAGTAATTAACACATTCGTCATATAAGAAAGATATATAATCTACTTTGCGTCCAATAAACACGAAGTGAAAATCATTGGTTGTGCTTTTCAGTAATTTTAAAAATCTACAAATGGTTAAGTGGTCTCTTACTTCATTAAAATTTCCTACGCAACCTAATAATAATGTTTTTTTGTCAAGATTTAATTTTTCTCTTAATGAACTATTTTTATTAATTGTTAATTTTTTAATATTCCCAAAATCACTAAATGGAATTCCATTATAAACTACTGTTTGGCGCTTATTATTCAAATGAAACTTTTTTTTATAGTATTCTTTTTGAGATTGACTAACATAAACATTTTTTTTTGTTAAAGGTAAGACTATTCGCAATAATATCTTTGGAACTATACCTTTATCAAAAAAATCATAACCGTGAAGAGTTAACATCACTGGAATTCTTGTTCCTAAACATACAATAATTGCACTAAGAGCATCGAGTGGTTGTTGAGCATGAATAATTTCTACATTATTATATAAAATAGCTTTTCTTAACTCAAATAAATATTGAAAATAAACTTTATTTTTCGGAACTTTTATCAAAGGCAATCCGGTCTCGATTAAATCATATTCGATTTCTCCAGGCTTTCTGTAGATTACTACAGCATCAAATAATTCTGAATTTAGATTTTTTAAAGTATTCAAAATTAAAGTTTCTGTTCCACCTCTGTTTAATGAACCCAAAAGATATGCGACTCTCATTTAAAAGTTTATTTAAAAAAATTGGTTTTAAACAATATTAGTTTATTAATAAGATATTTACTTACAATTATTTTCAAGTTTATCCATAAATTAATTATGGTAATAGGAAGTTTAAATTGGATTTTTACATAAATTGGAAACTTTGAAAAGTCCACCTTGCTTATTTCTTTCTTATATTCTTCAATGTAAACATTTTTGAAATAATAGGGGAATAATGTATATAATCTTAGCTTATCTAAAAGGATTTTTAAATCTTGATTAATTAATTCCTCTTTTTCAAGATAATCAAGATTAAAAATATAATGTTTTTGCGGTATGTAAATTTTATAATTATCTACTGCTCTGTTTTTTAAATCAATGTCAAAATTATAATTTGATAAAGGTGTATTTAAGAAAGCTAATGAATGATTTAATAATACTCTTAACCATAAATCAAAATCTTCACCTAATGCAATATTTGACTTAAATCCATTATTTTCAAAAAATGTAGTTTTTTTTATGATGGTTGCCCCAGTCCAAACAGGCATTTCTAAGGTTTCCGAATAGACTTTAAAATAGTCGATAATTCCTTTTTTGAAATGAGAGTTTAAACCTATTCTAGCCAATCTTTTCGTTTTATTTTTAACAACGAAATAACGAGATGCCCATAAGCCTGCATTAGGGAATTCTTGCACTAAATTATACATCTCTTCAAGATATGTTGGCTCCCACCAATCATCAGCATCTAAGAATGCAAGATAATCGTATTGTGCAATTTTTGCAGCATTATTACGTGCAACTGACACTCCAGAATTTTCTTGATTAATAATTTGAAATTTATTGAATAAATGTATATTATTAATTTTTAAAGACTCAACATAAGTAATTGCAATTTCATAACTTCTGTCAGTAGAGCCATCATTAACAATCAAAACTTCAAAATTCTGATAAGTCTGTTGACATATTGATTCAATAGCTTTTACTATATATGGTTGTTTGTTGTATAAAGGAACTATTATAGAAAACATTTTCAAATTAATTATTTAATACTGATTATTACTTAAACCATTTTTTCAATATATTAACAGTTCGAATTATTAATAATTTAATATTTATTAAAATTCTTATAATAAAAGACGGGAACTTGAATTTCAGCCGAGTAATTAAAGGGAAATTTTTAAAATTGACCTTTTCAATTTCTTTTTTATATTCATTTAAATAAGCATTCTTGAAGTAGTATGGAAATAGACAATAAATTCTTAATGAGTCAAATAATAATTTTAATTCATTATTTTTTTCTTCGATTTCGTATAAATAATCTAAATTAAAAATAAAATGTTTTTCTGGTGGATATATAATATAATCACCTATAGCTCTGTTATTTAAATCAACATCGAAGTTATAATTAAACAAAGGTAGGTTTAAATAAGCTATATTATAGTTTAATGCCACTCTAATCCACAAATCAAAATCTTCTCCTAAAGATATATTGGGCTTAAAACCATTTTCGCAGTTAAAAACTGATTTTTTAATAATTGAAGCACCTGTACACACAGGCATTTCTAATGTATTTGTGTATTCTTTTATATAATTTATTATTCCTTTTTTAAAATTATGATCCAACATAATTCTTACCAAACGTTTTGAATTATTTTTGACAACATAATATCTGCAAGCCCATAAACCTGAATCTGGAAATTCAAAGATCATCTTACTCATTTCTTCCAAAAAAGCTGGCTCCCACCAATCATCTGCATCTAAAAAAGCGATATAATCAAATTTTGCAACTTTTACTCCATTATTTCTAGCTATTGAAACTCCTTTATTTTCCTGATTTATGACAGTAAATTTCTGATAAACTAAAAAATTTTCATTTTTTATTTTTTCAAGAATTAATTCAAGAATTTCAACACTATTATCTGTAGATCCATCATTTACTATTATTACCTCAAAATCTTGAAAAGTTTGAGCTAATATAGAATCTATTGTTTTTTTTATATAAGGGGCTTTATTATATAAAGGAATAATAATTGAAAACATTTTTATGATATTTAATTAAAGTTTCGAATTTGAATATATTGATATTAATTAGTAATTTATTGATTATTTATTCCCTAATAACATGAATGATTTTATTAAAAAACACTATTAACAATTAATTTTGATCTAGGATTATATATACTTTATACAATTATTTTTTTTAGAAAACAATTCAAAATTTTCTAGTTTGACAAATTAAATCAATATGATAAATATATACTTAAAAAATTGATAATTAATTATATTTTATTTTTTATTTATAGTCAACTCCGTAAAATTCACAATCTTTATTGATAATTCCTGTTTTTCACGAAATAGATTTTTTACAAATGTTAACATTATAATCATATTTGTCAGTAGTGCTTTTTATGATTTATAGCACAACAAATGGCGTAGTGACTTTTTTATTAGAAATCTTTATGTTGTAATAAGAAATACCTGGTTATATTAAATTTACTCAAATTAGTCGGTATAGCAAAATACTTTGAATAATGATTTCAAAACCAATTCAAACAGAAATTTGATTTTTAAACTTCAACAAATCGCTTATAACCGCATCAGTGGGTTAGAAAAACCAAATCATTCGACCCGATTAGTATTGAGAAATGGCTATAAAAGATACTCTATCATGGATAATCCTGGTCGGGTACAGATTTAATGTACAAATAAGGTGATTGAGATTGTTTAAATTGCATTTATTAACATCAATTAAAACCAAAGATTAAATTTGGAGGCTCTAAAATCAGTACTATCTAAAATTTAAAAAAGCCAAGTTTTCTTTAATAGATTTAGTAGGATAATTCAATTATATCCCTAAAAAAAAGAGTTATAAATAGTATCCTATATAGTTGTTAACGATGTTTTCTTTTCAAAGATAACCTTAATTAAAAATTTTATGAGTTAAAACTTTTAGTAATACTAATTTCACAACTCAGAGACGATGCAAGCTTAAGATTTGAATTTGCTGACTTATAACTCTTGTACAGGAAGACCACACCATTTGTCCGGCAAAGTTGATTTGGAAATTTTTAACCAGGAAACAAATACTTTAATTGAAATTTAATCAAACCAATCAGATATTACATGCGATTTTAAACTAAAATCATTGAAAACAAACATTATGCCCGTTATCAAACGAGATAAAAACAGAAAACCAATTCAACGTTTGACATACGCCACCGTTACCGTAATGAATCCTTTGATGATTTTGTTTATTTTCTCTGTCAATTTAAAATGGAATTCAACTTTATAGTTGCCAAACAGACTGCTGAATTAAATCATTACCAGACCAGAGATTTGTAATTACTCGATATCCACTTCAACTAGTTGCTCAACCATATATTTTCAAAAAAAATTCATCTGAAAGATAAAGCAATGTTGGGAAACTGTTCTCAATTGCCGTTTATAAACTGATATATCACAATGGTTTTATCCTTAATTGATTTATTGAGATTTTGGCTTTAAACCTAAAGCCATAAAAAGTCACCACCATGTCAAAGAACAACTGTATTAAGGCACTAAAGCTTAGTAAAAATTTTTTTTCAAAGGGACTTTTGAAAAGTGAAATTAGTTAATTTTCAAACAAATCTTTTCTCAAAAATATTCCATCTACTTGTAATAATTGATTGGTCACAGGATCGCAATAACCATTTTCAATTGAAAAAAGCTGAAAATTTTTTGATGCTAAAAATAATATCATTTCAGTTATCAACATTTCATTTTCATATAATGGTGTTAATGACATTTCAAGTTGAACAATTTTTACTTTATTAAGTTTATTATTTGCACCCTCAATTACATTTTTCTCATATCCCTGTGTATCGATTTTTATCATAATGCTATCATCAGCTTTACACAGACTATCAAATATTGTATCGAATTGCTTCACTTCAATTTCTTGATTTTTAATAAATTGTGAATTTGGTGCAAACTTGATATGAGATGGAAGCATATTTAAAATTGAACTACTATATGAATTCTCAGAAACATTAATAAAATTTTTTTCATCTTTATTCCCAAGTGCATAATTATAGGCATCCCAATTATTATCTTTGATAGAGTTTGCTTTTAGTTTTATAAAAGCATCATTTAAGGGCTCAAATGAAATTATTTTAGCATTATAACCAAATTCTCTTAATTCCAATCCATATTGTCCTTCGTTTGCACCAATATCGAAGATAACATTAATATTGTGCCTTTTAATCAAAGACATTCTTCTTAAATAATCCGGATTAGGATAACTAACTAATTGAACACTATATCTTTTCAAAAATTTATTGAGTTTAGTTTTCATTGATATATAATTTCAAATTTATAAACGGAACAACATAAAAATTAATTCATTAAACTTAAATTTTTAGTATTTTGATTTTAGATTCATGCAAATTTCTAAAAATTTTTCTATTTCAAAAAAATAGTCATCAACCAGCAATAATTTTTCTTCATCAAAATCCCACCATTTTACCTTAAGAAGTTGATTAATAATTTCCCTTTCAAATCTATATTTTATTAATTTTGCAGGAACTCCACCAACAACTGCATAAGGTTCTACATTTTTCGTTACAACTGCACCGGCACCTATAATAGCTCCATCTCCAATTGTTATACCATCTAAAATTGTAACATTTGCTCCTATAAAAACATCGTTACCTATCGTAACTTTTTTTGATTCTACAAAATTATTTTTTGAAGATAGATGTTTCCCGACTGGAGGATTATTAGAATAAAATATTGGAGAAGTGCTGATTCCATTAATTGGATGAATTCCCGGACTTGAACAAAAATTTGGACCTATTGAACAAAACTTTGCTATGTTAGTATTAGTAATATAAGAATTTCTACCTACATAAGTAAAACTATCTATAGTAACATTATTTAAATAAAATGGTGGATAATAAGTTGAGTTTTTGGAAATTTTCAAATTATGAATTTGAGATTTTACAAAAGAATATCCACTAATTTTTCCTTCAAGTATTATGGGTTTATCAAACAATTGTCCGACAAATTTTTGAAGATAATATTTAATGAGATTTGCCATATTTTAATAGTTTTATCCAAGGACCAGAATAATTTAAAGTTTTCTTAATTCTTTTATTAATTCTGACAGGAAGCAATTTTATACCACTTAATCCAAAATTATGAGGTTGAATAAACAACTTATGAAATAAAGTGTCATTAATTTTATTTTGAACAATTTTTTTGGGATGAATAATAATATCAAATTCGTTGAATGTAATTCTATTAAACAATGAACCTTCTCCAAATGTATGTGTTGCATCAACGTCAGTTCCAATATTTTTCACTAAATTTTGACTTGGAATTAAAGCTAACTGACCGGAATTCCATGTTGAAAAATAGAACTGATAATCCCAACAAGTATCGTGCATTCGGTTGTTTTTTACTTTCAGGAAAATTTCAAGCCAATATTCTATTATTCTATAATTTGAATAATATTTTTTTACTAATTTTTTAAAATCAACATATGAAATATCATTTAAATAATAATCAAATTTCATCCAGGTTCTTTTCCATGTCGCCCATCCCCATGTACCAAAATGTCCACTTGAAAAATAGTATGTTAATTTTTTATCGTGTTTATTATTAATGAAATTTGTACCGCCAACAAATGATATTTGAGAATTATTGCGGTATTTTTCCAACATTTCACTACAAAAAGTAAAAAAGTATGCTTCAGGAATACAATCATCTTCAAGAATTATTCCTTCTTCAACAAAATTAAAAAACCATGAAATAGCATTTGAAGGACCTTTGCCACAACCAAGATTTTTTTCAGGAAAAAAAGTATTAATATCGCATTCCCAATTAATTTCTTTTAAAACATTTTTTACTTCAATACATTTTTGGTAATCATCAATATTTCCATTTCTTGCACCATCCTGAAAAACATATAAATATTTTGGCTTAACAGTTCTCAAAACATTTAACAAAACTCTTGTTTGATTTGGACGATTAAAAGTTATCAATAATACGGGTGTATTAAACATGCTATAAAAATTGAAGAATTCTGTTATCAGGAATAATTTATTTTTTAAAAATTTTATTGTACAACAAATTTACTTTATTTTTAATAAATAAATTCCAACTGCCATAAATACCTAATTTTCTTTTGATCATCTTATTTATAAGAAATGGACTTCGGATAAATCCCTCCCAACCGTATTCGTAAGACTGAAAATATAACTTATGATAACTCAAATCTGCTTTTCTTGAAATTTTAATCTCTTTTGGGTGAACTAATGGAAGTATTTTCCCTGTTGAAACGTTAGAAGCGATATGATTTTCCATAGTAGTATGTGTTGCTTCAGATCCAAAACCGATGTTTGTGGACAAATTTACATTAGGAAATACTCCTACACCCTGATTCAACCAAATTGAAAAAATAAACTGAATATCCCAGCTTGAATGATTCATACAATCTTTTTTAATTTCAGAAAATTTTTCTGACCAGTAAATAACTTCTTTTAATGTTGTTTTATAATATTTCAATGCATTAAAAAAATCAGTTTCAGAAACGTTATCTAAGAAATAATTAAAAGCTTCCCAACTCCTCTTCCATGTACCCCACGCACAAAGATTTCTGTTACACATAGAAAAATGATATGATCCTGGTCCATATTTTTTGCCGTCTAAATGCATACTTCCAATTACCTTCACTTTTTCATCATTTTTGAATTTTTTCAACAACTCTTCTGCAAAAGCAAAGAAATCCTGATGAGGAACTGCATCATCTTCAAAAATTAATCCTGCTTCAACGTTTTCAAAAAACCAGGATATCCCTTTTGCTGGTCCGGGACCACAACCTAAATTTCTTTCAGAATAATAAGTCTTTAAATTACAATCCCAGTCAATTTGGTTTTCAAAAATTTTTCTTACTGCAATACATTTTGATTCATCTTCAATATAATTATCTCGCGGACCATCCTGAAATATAAAAAGAAATTTTGGCTTTTGCTTTTTAATTTCATCAAAAACTTTTTGCGTATGAATCGGGCGATTAAATGTTATCAGCAGCACAGGTGTTTGAAACATATTTGTAATTTTTATTCAGTTTAACTTTGTAAAACTTATAACTTACTAGTATCAATGCTCCTGCAGTGAAAAGTTTTTTATGAAAAAGAGATTTAACGATATTTTCTACTCTTGTCATTCCCAAATAATTGTTATAATCTGCTTCGAGATTTTTATGAATCAGTTCAGAAATTTTACTGACATCCAAAAATAAATTAATAAAATCTTTTGTTTTGAAGGCATAAATTACATTATCGAACGGAATGAAGGTTTTATAGGGATTTAATGCTGAAAATGTAACAAAATCGTTATCAGAAATTCCTTCTTGTTTCACTTTTGTCAGAAACCGGTTCTCGAAAACATAGGACATATTTCTGAAGGTACAAAAATGCAAAATTTTTGATGTATAGGCAAATTTTTCGTGAGTATACATAACACAATTCCATATTCCTTCGAGAACTTTTAACGGACGGTTCATTGCAATATTAGCCTTTGCAAAAGCAGGTTGATCGATTGAAATTCCTATATCACAGCCTTCTTTCCAGTAAGTATGCCATAATTCATAAAGTTTATAATTTTCAGGAATATCCTTGACATAAATTACACCACTACTAAAATAAAATTCTTCTTCGTCGATATCCCAACCAATTTTTGTTGATAAATCTTTCACTTTATCATATAAAAATTTATTAAATCGGTTTATAGGCAAATGCGATTCAGGAACTGCTGCTACAGTATATTTACAATCATCAATTTCGGCAAGCGATTGCGTGACTATAGTGTCGCAATCAATAAAAAGGAAATCACCTTGTAGCAAATTTCGTACATTTGTTTTGAGCCAACGCGATTTATTCATCATTGTCATACTTTCATCAATGGCTACAACAATTTTTTCGGATATATAGTTAAGTATTTGAGCTCTTTTTCCTACAAAAATCGTATCTGTAACGTTATCTACTATCAGTACGATGTGAGCCTCAGGATTGTGATGACGTGCAGTAAATACCGACAATAAAGCCTGTTCGGGATAGTTTTTTTCCGGACTACTTGTCAGTACATATACAAGTTTGGTTTTCATAATTGAAGATTTTATTCTTACTTGTTTTACTTTAATTTTTTCAATAAATTAAGAATTCTATCTTGATGTGATTCACATTGAAAAAAGCTTATTAAATGCAATATTCTATTTTTGGTCAAGTATTCCGGAAAAAACTTTTTTCTCAAACTTGCAGGAAACAACTTATTATTTATAATTTTTTGAACTCTTCTACTATACAGAGGTTTTAATACTGATAAGTATTCATTTTTTGTGTCTTCAATAAACATTTCATAAAGTTTATTTAATTGTATTGTATCTTTAATTAACAAATTAATTTTTGTAACTTCTTCAAAAAAGTAATTTTTGTCTTTGTCATCCATTAATTTTATCCCGGGGTATATATCTCCCTGTAAATATGGTAACAACTTGAAATTTATTGTTTTATTAATATTATCATTCTCATCGATAATAATCTTAACCATAAATCCTTGATTCCATTTTTCTTGTCTTCTTGAAGGAAAATCGAAACTAAAATTTCCTATTCCATAAAATATTAAACCTTTATTAAAACTTTCGTAACCACTAAAACAATGCTGATGATGATTAATAATTATATCAGCACCTATATCGACGAAAAAGCGATATATTTTCTGCATCCTTGGTGTAGGATATTGATAGTGCTCAGGTCCTCCATGAGTTATAACTATAACAAAGTCTGAAATTTTCTTTGCTTCAGTAATTTGATAATAATTATGAACAGTATCTAATGGATTGGAGCCACCATTTCTTATACTTGCAACAGTAAATTCATTTTCACACAAATTTACAAAAGCAATAGTTTTACCTTTAATTTTCTTATATAATACTTTGCTTGCATTTTCTAAATTGTATCCACCTCCAACATAATCAATACCAAATTTTTCTAAACTTTCAATTGTATTAGCAACTCCTTTATCTCCAAAATCCGAAAAATGATTATTTGCTAAAGTTACTCCTTTAAATCCTGCATATTTAATAGCTTCGAGTGTTCGTTCAGTAATTCTTAAATTTGGACCACATTTTTCAATTCCTTCAGTGTTTTCATCATAAATAATAGTACCTTCAAAGTTAACTATAGTATAATCATTGTCTGCGACTTCTTGTTTAATATCTCCGAAAACAGTTTCGAAATTACAAGTTTCAATTAAGTCATATACTCTATCATTAGGAAACAAATCCCCTGCAACTAATATATTTATCATATTACAACAGCTTGTTATGTTAACAGTAAAAAAATTTGTAATCAATCATTTTTCGGGGTATAAAAAGCCCATTTTCGATGATTTAAAAGAAAAAATATATTATATTGTAAATTCAATTAGTAAATGCAACTTTGACGACAGGATAGTATAGTTTTTTTTCAGAGCAAGAGAGGAAAAACGTCCCTCTTTGATACCATAATTTACTTTATTGCAAGATTGATGCATTAAGTTTAATAAATCTTGTTAATTCACACCATACTTCTTCGACAATTTTTGTTGATAATCTTTGTTATATTTAATTATTAATTTTCAACGTTTTAAATTTAAAAAAGTTTAATAATGAAAAAATAGAAGAAATAATAATTACAAAAAAACTAGTTTTAATTTGGTATATAAACTAAACCAAGTTGAAAACACTACTATAATAATTAGAATAATATATATTAATGATCACTATTGTCCGATAAAAATTATTTGATAAATTAAAAGTGCACGGACAAAAAC
>CAZDSY010000044.1:0-21538 GCA_964508285.1 uncultured Paludibacter sp. | reverse complement strand
TAAATTCCACTTTGCGTCCGTTAATTACAGAAACATCGTTCATCATTTTCATAAAACTGATTTCCGAAGGTCCTTTTAATACTCCAATTCTGATGGTATCATGACGAGAATTATTACATGACAAAATAAAAACAGATAAACTGCATAAAAAAGTCAAACGGATTAGAGAGTTGAAACTTTTCATAAATAAATATCAAAAAAATTATAAATGATGAGATATGAGAACTTTTAAAATCAATTGTAGCATTATTTTTTTAAAACAATAACCGATATTTCAGGACGAACACCAATCTGCATGGGTAATCCAATAAATCCCAGACCGCGGTTAACATACAAATATTGACCATTTTCATTGTATAAACCTGCATAACGCTGAAAAACTAGCGAAGCAGGCGAAAATAATTTATTACCAATTTTCACACCCAATTGCGCAGCATGAGTATGCCCTGCTAAAGTAAGAAAAATTTCTTTAAAATCTCTTACCTCTTCATCCCAATGTGTAGGATCATGTGAAATTAAAATTACGGGAGTTTTATTATTCGTACCGGTTAATGCTTTTTTTAAATCGCCATAGCGTGAGCTTAGATATCTTCCGGTATTTTCAACGCCCGCAAGCAGAATACTGTCATTCTCAATTTTAAGTATTACATGTTTATTATCAAGCAAAATAAACCCAAGTGCGGCAAACGATGCCTTAATTTTCTGAAGATTCTGTGCTTTATCTTCAGGAGTTTTCCAGTCAGAATAATCACCATAATCATGATTTCCCATAACACCAAAATTGCCATATTTTGATTTAATTTTATTGAAAGTATTTTCCCAACCTATGGTTTCATCTGCAAAATTATTTACCAAGTCGCCCGAAAACACCACAATATCAGGATTTTGATCGTTAATAAGTTCAACCACTTTACGGTATTTTTGTCTTTTATTATTGTAGCTTCCCAAGTGTAAATCCGAAATCTGAACAATTCGAAAATTATCAAAAGCATCAGGTAAATTCTTATACTTAACTTCAGTATGAGTTATTTCCACATTTCGCGGCGTTACAAATGCTCCTAAAAGCATCACAGTAACAATTGTAGTTGATGTTAGAATACGAACAAGTGGAAAATAACGTGAATAACGTTTATAAATTTTGACATAGATTTTATTCAAAAAATAAAAAATTACATGAATTATTTTGGGAATATAAATTAACAGAAAAAAGAAATAGAGCCACATTATAAGCATAACAACCCTGAAATTTTGTAAATGCTCAATACGGAATTTTATATATAAAAAAAGAACAGTGAATATCAGCGTAGGTATTAAATGAAGAATAATATATACAGGCTTAACGTTTTTATTTTTAAGTTTCAGGTAAAAAAATATATCAGGTAGAGCTATCATTACCAGAAACAAAATCAACACTGAAGTGTAAAGTCGCATAAATTAGCAGAATGTAATAATTTGATAGACAAAGATAGTTTTTTCGTTCGGGTTTTTTAAGGATTTGTATTAATTTGTTCGGAATTATTATTATATTTGCGTGCCCGAACACGAAACCAATCTTGTCCGACAACAAATGAATTCAGAAACCATTTTTTTACTTATCCTCATATTTCTTACAGTCGATTTCATTCTCGAAAGATTACTGTCGCTACTGAACATTAAGCACTCGAAACTTCCGTTACCTAAACTTGTTTCGGACATTTATGATGATGAAAAATACCGTAAACAACAGGAGTATTTTCGTGTAAATTCATCGTTTGGTATGATAACTTCAACTTTCAGTTTTATTTTGATAATACTAATGTTAATTTTTGGTGGATTTGGTTGGTTGGATGGAATAGTATCTAACTTCACTGAGAATACAATTTTTCGGTCTTTAGTATTTTTTGGTATTTTATTTATTGTGTACGATTTAATAAGCATACCTTTCGAATGGTACGACACTTTTGTGATTGAAGAACGCTTTGGATTTAACAAAACTACAATAAAAACCTTTATTTTAGACAAGTTAAAAGGTTATTTACTAACAATAATTATCGGAGGTTTACTCCTATCAGTTATTATTTATATATATCAGTTTACTCCGAAATATTTCTGGGTTATTGCCTGGGGTGTAATTACTTTTTTCAGTTTATTTATGAGTATGTTTTACTCTGAATTGATTGTTCCTCTTTTTAATAAACAAACTCCGCTACCTGAAGGTGAGTTACGTACCGAAATAGAAAACTTTGCACAAAAGACCGGTTTTAAATTGAAAAATATTTTTCAAATTGATGGTTCAAAACGTTCAACTAAAGCGAATGCTTATTTTAGTGGTTTAGGTCCCAAAAAACGTATTGTTTTATACGATACGCTAATGGACAAATTAACCACGCAAGAAGTAGTTGCTGTATTGGCACATGAAGTTGGACATTACAAACATAAACATACACTAAAAAGTATGCTGATTTCACTACCGGCAACTTTATTGATGTTTTATTTACTTGGACTATTTCTCGACAGCAATTCACTAGCACAGTCACTGGGCGGACAGACTGCAAACTTTCATTTGAACATTATTGTTTTTGGCATACTTTACGCCCCTGTTTCATTAATTATTGATTTAGGAGGAAATATTCTTTCACGGAAATTTGAATATCAGGCTGATAATTTTGCAAACAAACATGGTTATGGCAATGAATTAATTTCAGGATTAAAAAAACTCTCAGCTACATCACTCAGCAACCTTATGCCACATCCATTACACGTATTTTTGCATTTTTCGCATCCGACATTATATCAGAGAATTAAAAATATTACCCAAGCCACTGAAAGTAAAATAGGGTAAACACATTTATTTTTTCGAATAAAAATTTTTAAATTCCCATTTAGGGGTCTGGATTATGTTATTAGGAATCATGGGTGCAATGCCCGAAGAAATAAATAAAATTATTTCTGCAATCGGAGATAAAGAAATCATCGAAGAAGGCAGTCGTATATACTATAAAGGGAAATTATTCGAACAGGATGTTGTAGCTGTTTTTTCTCGTTGGGGTAAAGTAGCAGCAGCAACTACCGCTACAAATCTGATTTTACGTTTCAAAGTTGACAGGATTGTTTTCACCGGAGTTGCAGGAGCAATTTCTACAGAATTAAATGTTGGCGATATTGTAATAGGGCAACATCTATTTCAACATGATATGGATGCTCGTCCGTTGATGCGCAGGTTTGAAATTCCACTGACCGGGAAAACTTCGTATGAAATTCCGTTACAAAATGTGGAATTAATGTCGAAAGCTGTACATAATTTTTTAAAAACGAATAAGGAATTCCGAAAAATACTTGCTGATCAGGGAATAGAATACCCCAAGCAAATGATAGGTGATATTGCAAGTGGTGATTTGTTTATTTCGAGTAGCGAAATGAAAAATGCACTTATCAAAAATTTACCCTCAGTAGTGTGTGCCGAAATGGAAGGAGCGGCTGTAGCTCAGGTCTGTGACGATTACGAAGTTCCGTTGACTGTAGTAAGAATTATTTCGGATTCGGCAGACGAAAACGCACACAAATCAGCAATTGGATTTGTTAATCAACATGCTGGAGATTATTCTCTGGCTATTTTGAAAGAATACATACAATTAATGAAATAATGTGCCAATGAGCCATGTGCCAATGCTAAAATTAAAAGTCAAACAAGATGGTATGATATCTAATCTAATAATTAATGCGAATCAGGAGTTGAAAACTCCACAATTCAATTGTTTTTAATGTGTTGATTATCAATAAATTAAATATATAATTTATCTTAAAATATTTGTATAATTCTCTGGAAATCAGTATTTTAGAAGAAAATCACCCCTAATTTTCATCGATATGATCTCCAGAGAAAAAGAACTTAAATTAATTGCTATCTATCTGTATATCTGCGACTTATATGAATCGACATTAAAGTTTGAGTGTCAACGCTTTAGCAATAATGCCAAGCCAGATTTT
This sequence comes from uncultured Paludibacter sp., assembly GCA_964508285.1. Classification (GTDB taxonomy): domain Bacteria; phylum Bacteroidota; class Bacteroidia; order Bacteroidales; family Paludibacteraceae; genus Paludibacter. The sequence continues at coordinate 17,572 of CAZDSY010000044.1, read as the reverse complement.
ACAGATCAAGAATTAATGACAATATATCTTTTTGCCGGATACGAACAACGGTATTTTCAGGTTAATGAAATTCATTCATTTACAAAAGATTATCTTTTGGATTGTTTTCCAAAATTACCATCGTATCAAACGTTTTCGTATAGATTAAATTTAATGACTGGTGCTTTTCAGGCACTTGCAAATATACTTATTAGTTCATTTAAACCAGAGGGTTGCAGTGATTTATTTTCGATTGTCGATTCAATGCCTGTCATTACCAGTGGTAGTAAAAACAGAACAGGAAAAGTGGCACCTGAGATTACTGCAAAAGGTTTTTGCTCAACTAAAAAGTTGTATTATTATGGTTGTAAAATGCATACAATGGCAAGTATGAGAGTTGGTACAATTCCTTTTCCTGAAAGTATGATTATTACACCAGCCGAAGACTACGATTTAACTGTTTTCAAACAAGCATGGGGTGATAAAATCTTTTCAAAAGTAATACTTGGCGACAAGGCTTACTCTGATAAAGAATACTTTAACTGTAATAAAAGAAAAACTCAAGATATTGAAATGCTAACTCCTATTAAAGGAATTAAGGGGCAGACAGATGAAATAAAACAAAGAGATAAAGCATTTAATGACTTGTTCTCGTGTGCTGTTTCAAAAGTCAGACAACCAATTGAGTCTTTTTTTAACTGGTTAAATGAAAAAACAAAAATTCAAAGAGCGATGAAAGTTAGATCAACTGCCGGATTACTAATTCATTTGTTTGGCAAAATATCTATTGCTTTCATTAATCTAATTTTTTAAATACTGATTCGCATAATTAATTAAAAATCAGGTTTACTATTTTAGTAATGTTTTCCCAATCATATTCTCAACTTTATGAATATTAATATTTTATAAACTGATATACTTTATAAACCGATAAACTTGATAAACTTTATGAACTTTAATAATCTAAATATAAATAAATAACCAAAAAATCAAAATTAAATTATGCTGAACATTTTTTATTTAGTACCAATTGCGTCAATCATTGCGCTGGGCTTTGCGTTTTATTTCTTCAAACAAATGATGAAGGAAAGCGAAGGAACAGATACAATGCAAAAAATTGCTTTGCACGTTCGTAAAGGTGCAATGGCTTATTTAAAACAACAATACAAAGTAGTGGGTATTGTATTTGTTGTTCTCGCATTAATTTTTACAGTGATGGCGTATTTTGATCTCCAAAATGGTTGGGTGCCATTTGCTTTTTTGACCGGCGGTTTCTTCTCCGGATTAGCCGGTTTTTTTGGGATGAAGACAGCAACCTATGCTTCTGCACGTACAGCGAATGCTGCAAAAAATTCGTTGAACAGTGGGCTTAAAGTCGCTTTCCGTTCTGGAGCTGTTATGGGATTAACAGTCGTTGGTCTTGCATTGCTCGATATTTCAGCCTGGTATCTTATTCTGAATTACTTTGTTGACGAACCAGATGCCTCGCACAAACTTATTTTCATTACCACTACCATGCTTACATTCGGTATGGGAGCATCAACACAAGCTTTATTTGCCCGTGTAGGAGGTGGTATTTATACAAAAGCTGCCGACGTTGGAGCCGATTTAGTTGGAAAAGTTGAAGCCGGTATTCCGGAAGATGACCCGCGTAATCCTGCAACTATTGCCGATAACGTGGGCGATAATGTCGGTGACGTAGCCGGTATGGGCGCTGACCTTTACGAATCGTATGCAGGTTCAATTCTTGCAACTGCAGCTCTTGGAGCATCGGCTTTTGCACTGAAACCGGAGGTTCAGTTGAAAGCTGTTTTTGCACCAATGATAATTGCCGCTGTTGGAGTTGTTCTTTCCATTATTGGTATTTTCCTTGTGAAAACAAAAGAAGGAGCAAAAATGAAACAACTACTTTCAGCGCTTGGTCGTGGTGTAAACATTAGTTCACTGCTAATAGCAATTCTTACATTTGTAATTCTTTATGCACTTCAAATAGAAAACTGGGTTGGAATTTCATTTTCTGTAATTGTAGGTTTGGTTGCAGGTATTATTATCGGTCAGGCAACTGAATATTATACTTCACATTCATATAAACCTACACAAAAAGTTGCTGAAAGCGCTCAAACCGGACCTGCAACTGTTATTATCTCAGGTCTTGGACTTGGTATGGTTTCAACTGCTATTCCTGTAATTACAATTGGCTTAGCAATTGTTTTGGCTTATCTTTCAGCAATCCAGTTCGATGTAGCTCACTTCCTTTCAGTAGGAAATTTAAGCCTCGGACTTTATGGTATAGGTATCGCAGCAGTTGGTATGCTTTCAACTTTAGGTATTACATTAGCCACTGATGCTTATGGACCGATAGCAGACAATGCCGGTGGTAACGCCGAAATGAGTGGATTAGGTAAAGAAGTTCGTCAGCGTACAGATGCTTTGGATGCACTTGGTAACACAACAGCTGCAACAGGTAAAGGGTTTGCAATTGGTTCTGCTGCACTTACTGCTTTGGCTTTACTTGCTTCGTATGTTGAAGAAATTAAAATTGCGTTGTTACGTGTTGGAGATTCAGTTCTTGAAATGGCTAATGGAGATACAGTTCAGGTTGCTACAGCTTCATTTCAGGACTTTATGAATTACTATAATGTATCGTTAATGAATCCTCTTGTATTGGTTGGAGTATTTATCGGTGCCATGATGGCATTCCTTTTCTGTGGTTTAACCATGAATGCCGTTGGACGTGCTGCACAAAGCATGGTTGAAGAAGTTCGCCGTCAGTTCCGTGAAATTACAGGAATTATGGAAGGGAAAGCCGAGCCGGATTATGCACGTTGCGTTGCTATATCAACCAAAGGTGCTCAGAAAGAAATGCTATTCCCATCACTTCTTGCTATTACTGTTCCAATAATAGTAGGTGTAATTTTTGGAGTTGCCGGTGTTCTTGGTTTGTTAATCGGTGGACTTGGTGCCGGATTTGTATTGGCTGTATTTATGGCAAATGCCGGTGGAGCCTGGGACAATGCTAAAAAGTTTATTGAAGAAGGTAATTTTGGAGGAAAAGGTTCACAAAATCACAAAGCAACTGTTGTTGGTGATACTGTTGGCGATCCATTTAAAGACACTTCAGGTCCTTCGTTAAACATTCTTATCAAACTTATGAGTATGGTTTCGATTGTTATGGCAGGACTCACAGTTTCGTTAAGTATTTTCTAAGAACTATTCAGCCCCCCAAACCCTAAAGGGGAGAATAACTTCTTTTTTTAAATAAGACCTAACAGATTTTTGAAACCTGTTAGGTTTTTTATTTTATTACCATAGAAAGTAATAAGTTTTACGAAATCAATTTCAAAGCAACACGTTTTCTAACTGCATCAACATCGAGCACTTTTACCTTTACATGCTGATGCAGCGAAACAATTTCAGCAGGGTTGGAAATATAGCGGTCTGCCATTTGTGAAACATGTATCAAGCCATTTTCCTTGATACCAATATCCACAAAAGCGCCAAAATTCGTAATATTCGTAATAATCCCGGGTAATTCCATACCAATTCTCACATCTTCTATTTTACGGATATTTGCATCAAATTCAAAAATTTTGATTCCTTTACGAGGGTCAAGACCGGGCTTTTCAAGTTCCTGTACAATATCATTTAAAGTGGGTAAACCTATTTTATCCGTAACATATTTATTTAAATCAATTTGCTGAATCAATGGCTTATTTCTGATTAATTCTTTTACTTCTACATTCAAATCTTTCGCCATTTTCTCAACAATACCATAACTTTCAGGATGTACTGCTGAGTTATCTAAAGGATTTTCACCATTAGGAATTCTTAAAAAACCGGCACATTGTTCGAAAGTTTTTGCTCCCATTTTCGGAACTTTCAGTAATTGCTTACGATTAGTAAATGCTCCGTTTTCAGCCCGATAACTTACGATATTCTGAGCTAGTTGTGATCCAAGACCCGAAATATAAGTTAATAAATGCTTGCTTGCAGTATTCAGATTTACTCCTACTTTGTTCACGGCATTTTCCACAGTCTGGTCGAGCGATTTTTTTAATTCTGTCTGATCCACATCATGCTGATATTGGCCCACTCCTATTGATTTTGGGTCGATTTTTACCAACTCAGCAAGCGGATCCATTAATCTACGACCTATTGAAACAGCACCACGCACGGTAACATCATAATCGGGAAATTCTTCACGGGCAATTTTTGAAGCTGAATATATCGAAGCGCCATTTTCACTCACCACAAAAACATTTACCTCACGGTCGTAACGAATGTTTTGAATGAAATGTTCGGTTTCGCGGCTTGCAGTTCCATTTCCAATGGCTATTGCTTGAATATCATAAGCTTCTACCATTTTTTGTATCTTACGTGTTGCCTGCGCATGTTCATTTTGCGGTGGATGTGGATAAATAGTTTCATTATGGAGAAGATTTCCCTGTGCATCGAGGCATACAACTTTACAACCTGTTCGATAACCAGGGTCAATTCCTAGCGTTCTTTTTTGACCCAATGGCGGAGCTAAAAGTAATTGACGAAGATTTTCTGCAAACACACGAATAGCTTCGGTATCGGCTTTGGTTTTACTTTCGGCTGCAAATTCTGTTTCGATGGAAGGCTTTAGCAGTCGTTTGTAAGCATCCATTGTAGCTTCTTTTACCAATTCACCGGAAGCATTGTTTGATTTTACAAAAATACGCTCTAAACGTTCGATACAATGTTCATCTTCAGGACTTATACTAACCCGTAAAAATCCTTCGGCTTCTCCGCGACGTATTGCGAGCAAACGGTGTGACGAACAGCGACTTAGTTTTTCTGACATATCAAAATAATCGCGATACTTTTGAGCTTCTTCTTCTTTACCTTTTATAAGTTTTGAAGTTATTACAGCTTCGTAACTAAAAATTCTGCGTACAGCATTTCTGGCCGTTTCGCTTTCGTTAATCCATTCGGCGATAATATCGGAAGCTCCTTTAAGGGCATCGTCCACACTCTCAACTTTATCCTTTACAAACGGTTGTGCCATTCGAATAATATCGCCGGAATTTTGCGCCATTATCATTTTTGCAAGTGGTTCAAGTCCTTTTTCACGGGCAATTTCAGCACGCGTCCTACGCTTTGGCTTATAGGGTAAATAAATATCTTCAAGTTCGGTAGCATTCCAGCAATTTTCTATTCTTTGTTTTAACTCATCGGTAAGTTTTTCCTGTTCCGCAATCGTTGAAAGAATGGTTTCTTTGCGTTTCACCAACTCGCTTAACTTATCCAGCTGATCCTTAATCTGACCAATTTGCACTTCATCCAAGCCTCCTGTCATTTCCTTACGATAACGACTAATAAAAGGAATAGTCGCGCCTTCATTTAGAAGCGTAATAGTATTTTTAACCGTATTTTCGCTTAATTGAAGCGAGTCTGAAATTAACTTAATAAATTGTTTTAGATAGGTTGACATTGTTATTTAATATATTTCGGGTTTCAAGTTTCAGGTTTGTGTTCCATATTATTGAAATTCATTAAGAAATTGAATAAATGTTTTTCGTTATTTGTTGTCCGTTGACTGTCGTCTTGTTTACTGTTGTCATATATCTGTCGTTTTATACAAAAATACAATAAATTGACACAAAAAAAACAGGTTGCCGTTAAACTACGACAACCTGCTGAAAAATTTTTAAAATTAACAATCAAATTTTTATTTAATCACTTTAGCGTAAGAACTTTGTCCGTCAATAGTAAGTTTTACAATATAAACGCCAGAACTGATATTTGCGTTTAGTCTTGTAAGTGTTTTACCTGCATTTAAACTGTGAAGTTCGTTTGCAACCAAAGCACCGTGCATGGTATAAACAGCCATTTCAACATTTGATGGTTTTTCAAGATTCATTTCAGTAACAATACGACCATTTTGCACAAATATTTTTGAAGCATTATTATCTACCTTTGACACAGCACTGTATTCACCTTCGTACAATTCCCAGTTATCGATAAATCCACGTTGACCCGTACGTCTGTAATTGTTAAAGAACATACCCTGAGTTGCACCAAGTTCGGCCGTTGTAAAACGAAGAATGATATGTTTCCATTGTCCTTCGGTATCAATGGTATCTTGAACATCAGCAGTAATAATATTATCAATACCCCATACACCTAACTGGAATGAGCCTCCGAAAGTGCGAACCATTGCACGTGCCACATAAGGAGTATTTGGTTTAAGTATTCCTGTAAGATTAACGTCCAATGAGCCTCCGCCAACAATTTTTCCCGTGTGACTACCACAATACACAGAGTCAGGATCGCTTATTACATCAATTAATGATTTACCTCCCCAACCGGCAAACATAGTTGGATTATTTAGGAATGGATCCGGTACAAGATTTGGACGATCCGTAAATAATTTATTAAAACATGTATTATTAGATGTTGCAACAAATTTAACCTTTATATTCACAGAATAACTACCACTCGTTAGTTTGATAATGCCATCAACCGGTGTTACACCATCATGAATAACTTCCACCATTTCACCTTTTGATTCGGCGGGAAGAATATTCGTAGATAGTTGAATTCCGGCAGGTGCTTCAAGTAAAATTTCACTTGTCAAATTACTTGATGTTACTGAAAAATTGCTGGTTGTAAATTCCGGGTCGAAAACGAACGATTTAACCGATGCATCGATAACCGGTTCAATATATTCATATAATTCAAAATTATCAACATAAGCAATTTTACCGCTATTTCCTTCACAAGAATTAATATAAATATTATTACCAATTGATGAACTTGTTGTGAAAATTGTATCCAAAGCTTTCCATTGTTCCTGGCTATCTATTTTGAAAGTTAAAGGTGATGCATATCCTGCATCAACACCAAATTGATATGAACCACCAATGGTTTTAATCACAAATTTAACACGATAGGTAGTGTTGGGTCTTAAAATCGAACTTGCACCACCAAGAATATCAAGAGAACCCGAACAAGAACCTACTCCATTACCAATAGCAATACTTGAGCCACCACAATAAACGTTTTCAGGTTCGGTAAGTATTGTAACTACACTTTTAGCACCCCAACCCTGAAATTTGGATAAATCATTCATTCCGGGATCAATTATTAAATTAATCATATCCGAATAAAGTGGTTTAAAGCAATTGCTATCATCTGCAGATTTTACAGGAATTTCAACCACAGCAGAACCACTTGTAAGTTTAAGAATTCCATCAACAGCAGTAACTCCATCCCATATTGCTGTAATAGAAAAATTATCTGCATTCGCTGGAATAATACTTGGATCAACAATTATTCCAGCCGGAGGAGTTACAGTTATGGGTGACTGTAAATTTTTTGCAGTAACAGTAAATGGAACAGCAGGCTGCGTGTTATCAAATGCCATTTTCGATACACTTGCAGAAATTACTTGTTTTTCTTCGGCCCCTTTTTGAAATAAGAAAAGTATTTCGTCAGCTGTTAAAGCTTTGTTGAACAAACTGAATTTGTGAATTTGTCCTTTCCATGTAGGGTCTCCTAAATATCCACCTTTACACAAATATGCAAAAGCAGTACTTAAAGCTCCAATAGAATTGGTACCAGTAAACGCAGTTGAACTCTGGAAAACACCATCAACATACATTGATATTCCACCTGCATCCAAAATTGATACAAGGTGATGCAATTTTCCATCATCAATTCTAGTTGCGTTGATACCATCCTCACCTTCCCATGGATTAGAAGTTCTACCGGTAGATATTGCAGCTCTTGTATTTGAACATCCTGCAGGGGTTAGAAACCAGTAATCAGTTCCAAAATTACCTACTGTATTCCCAAAATAACTAATCATATTACATCCACCATTAACCCCGGCAGAAGAAGTAAACCAGATTTCCTGTGTAACTTCCGGAAAAGTATTAATAGCAATGGTGGAAGCAGGAAGATTCAAATAACCACCTGCTGATGTATTCAGGGCATTACCTGTTATTACTGCTGCACCAGCAAGCGTACCATCGGCACCTCCGATATAGTCTTTAGCTGTCCCATCATCAAATGTCCATTGATGTTTAAGATTTGCAGTTCCCGGATTTACTTGTGCAAAAATTTGTGCACTTATGCCTGCTAAAAACAGCAAACATATAAAAATGTACGTTTTTTTCATAAAAAATTGATTTTAATTGGTTGAATATTAAAACAGTAACAAATTATTATTTATATTATTCCTAAAACTTGAATAACAATAAACAAATTTATAGTTTTATATCATCATAAATTAATTTAAAGAGTTTTTTTGGGTGGACATTATTCTTAAAAATGTGGACAAATAAGCCAGTATATATCTGAAAGATTTTATAAAAGTAAAACAGCCTGACTTTACAAAAAAGTCAGGCTGTAAAAAAAAGGATAATATTCTCTTATTTCACAATTCCAGCGAAGCCCATAAAAGCCATGGCAAGCAAACCCGCTACGAGAAGAGAAATAGGTGTTCCTTCCATACCTTTAGGCAGTTTTGTAAGGCTTAACTGCTCACGGATACCGGCAAATAGAATTAAAGCCAAACCAAAGCCTATAGCTGTAGAGATGGCATAAACTACACTTTGTAATAAATTAAAATCTTTTTGAATAACAAGTAAGGCTACTCCAAGAATTGCGCAGTTGGTAGTGATTAGTGGTAAAAAAACACCTAAAGCCTGATAGAGAGGCGGAGAGATTTTCTTTAAAATAATTTCGACCATTTGTACTAGAAATGCAATAATCAGAATATATGTTATCGTTTGCAAATACATCAGACCAAAAGGTTGGAGCAATGATTTTTGAATAGCAAAAGTAAAAATTGTAGCTATAGTCATTACAAATGCTACAGCTCCGCTCATTCCAATGGCTGTATCAATTTTTTTTGACACTCCTAAAAAAGGACAAATCCCGAGAAATTGCGACAAAACTATGTTGTTCACAAAAACAGCGCCTATAAATATCAGAAAGTAAGTCATTTTATTATGAAGATTTTTAAGTTTTTTTTGAAGTTAAAGAAATTAAAGAAGTTAGTGAAGTTAATGATTTTTTTACTTGTAACTTGTAACTATTATCTCACGCTTTTTTTAATTTATTCATAACTGCAATTAAATATCCAAGCGCAATAAAAGCGCCGGGAGCAAGCACAAAGAGCAGCATACCATAATCTTCGGGGTAAAGTGTAAAACCAAAAATTTTACCTGTACCCAGAATTTCGCGAACTGAACCAAGCAAAGTAAGTCCGAATGCAAAACCAAGCCCCATTCCTAATCCATCAAGCGAAGATTTCAAAACAGTGTTTTTAGAAGCAAATGCTTCAGCACGGCCAAGTACGATACAGTTTACTACAATTAAGGGAATAAAAATTCCGAGACTTTCGAACAAAGCCGGAACATAAGCCTGCATCACCATTTCTACAACCGTTACAAATGTGGCAATAATAACTATGTAGGAAGGAATACGCACTTTGTCAGGAATCAGATTTTTAATGAGTGAAACCACAGTATTCGAACCAAAAAGCACAAATGTGGTAGCAAGTCCCATTCCCAAACCATTTAAAGCAGATGAAGTTGTAGCAAGCGTGGGACACATACCCAAAACCAGTACAAAAATTGGATTTTCTTTAATAAATCCATTTAGAAATATTTTAAGTCCAGAATTTTTTTGCATAAGTTATTATTGAATTTGACAATTTGAAAATTATTTTTATTCCATTAAATTAAAAAAACACATTCAAAATATCAGAAAATATTAATAGATACATTATTCGATTGTTGCAACAACTGCTTCTTCTTCGGTTTTACTTTTTGCTGTTGCACCGGAAGAACCATCGGCTTGTGGTCCGCCAGAGTTTTTTGAATAAGCTTCGTAAGCAACACTAACAGCATTAAGAAATGCACGAGAACTGATGGTGGCTGCCGTGATAGCATCAACTTCTCCCCCATCTTTGTTAACAGTTAGTTTGTTTGTAGCAGGATTTTTCCCTCTTACATTCTGATTTCCTTTTTTTGTTTTAAACCAGTCAACCATTTTTGTACCAAGACCCGGAGTTTCTTTTTGTTCCAACACAGAGTAATTGATAATGGTACCCTGTGCATCAAAACCAATCATTATTTTTATGTCGCCCGAAAAACCTTGATGTGATACAGACTCAACAGCAGCGCCCATAAATTTATCCTGCGCATCGTAAGCACGAAAAACAGTAATACTATCACCATTACTTACCGCTACTTTTTCAGGCGCATCCAGACGTTTGAAACCCGGAATTACTTCATTTATTGCGTTTTGCTGTTTTGCAGTTTTCGAAGCCTGAATCGGTTCTTTGGTTACTGTATAAACCGAGCCCAGCGCAAGAGCAGCAAATAAGGAGATACCACCAAGCGACAGCAACATATTTTTAAAACTTGATTCTAACTTAGCCATTATTGGGAAAATTTTTATTATTCAATTTTTATTCAACTACGATATCTATGTTTAAGCTTTAACCTTTTCACCAAATCTTTTGGGTTTGATATAACGATTAATTAAAGGAGTAAATCCATTCATGATTAGAATAGCGAACGACACACCTTCGGGATACGCCCCAAAAGCACGAATAACTACCGTAATTAATCCAATGCCAATACCATAAACAATCATGCCCCGCGGATTCATAGGCGAAGTAGCATAATCAGTGGCCATAAATACAGCACCAAGCATTAGACCTCCTGAAAGTATATGAATAAGAGGAGAGGCATATTCTTGAGGATTAGCAAGATTCAGAATACCTGCAAAAACAAAAACTGAAACAAAAATGCTTACAGTAATATGCCATGTAATAATCTTGCGAATAAGCATATAAACAAGTCCTATTAGAATAGCAACCGCTGAAATTTCACCAATAGAGCCACCCATATTTCCGGTAAATAAATCAAGTACTGAAGGCAATTCACCAAATTTCCCTTTAATCATTGCCAAAACTGTGGGCCCGGTTTCTGCATCGAGATAAGCAGCTGTGAAAGGAACAGGTTTAGGCCAGGTAGTCATTGCTACAGGAAATGAAATCAGCAAAAACACGCGCCCCACCAATGCGGGATTAAAAGGATTGTTTCCCAAACCGCCAAAACTCATTTTACCAATGCCAATTGAAACCAACGAACCGATAACAATCATCCAAAGCGGTATATTCGACGGCAAATTGAGTGCGAGTAATAAGCCGGTGACGACAGCTGAACCATCGTTTATGGTTATAGAACCTTTAAGCAAATATTTCTGTATTAAAAACTCGAAAAGCATACACGATATTACAGCAGTAAGTGTAACAATCAATGCTCCAAGTCCGAAGAAATACAAACCGGCAAGTAAGGCAGGAATAAGTGCAATAATCACTCCTTTCATGTTACTGCTTATGGTATCGCCTCCGTGAATGTGTGGCGCTGGTGAAATTATGAGTTTATCCATAATTGAATTTTTATTGCTTTTTAGTTTTATCAACGCTGTCTGGTGCAAGCACGCTGACAGATTGAGTTGTTTTAAATTTTTTCTCTTATAGAAACGTTTATAAGTTTTGCATTATTTTGAAGATTCGATATCAACTTTTCCGCATCGAAGATTTGAAAAACGTTTCTTTACTTTTATCGTCTTTTCAAGGCTGGCAGATGAAAGCACGCTGACAGGTTAAGTAGTATTAAATTTTTTCTCTTAAAGAAACGTTCAAAAGTCTTGCGACGTATTGAAGTTTTATTTTTTTATTTTGCTGCACGGCTTCTGATAATTCCGCCTACTGTAGATTTCCCAAATCTTATATAATCGAGCAGTGCTCGGTTCGAGGGACAGGTATAACTGCAACTTCCGCACTCTATACAATCCATAACACGGTTATCTTCCATTTCAGGCCACATATTGCGTTCGCTTTGACTCATTAAGAGGTAAGGTTCCAATCCCATTGGGCAAACCGAAACACATTTTGCACAACGAATACAGTTTTGCATAGGTTTACGTACTGATTCCTCATCGCGCATGAACAATACACCGGCACTGCCCTTGGCAGTAGGAACATTCAGGTTCATAAGCGAACGACCCATCATTGGACCACCACCCACGATTTTTCCGGTTCCGGCAGGTACGCCACCAGCCTGATCGACCACATGCGAAAGATAAGTTCCTATGCGCACGAGAAAATTTGAAGGATTAGGAGCATCTTTACCGGTAATCGTAATCACACGCTCAATCATAGGTTTATTTTTCTGCACAGCTTCGTACACTGCGTAAGTTGTTCCAACATTTTGAACCACAGCTCCTACTTCAACAGGAATACGTCCACTCGGTACCTGGCGATGAAGTATGGCATCGATTAGTTGTTTTTCTCCACCTTGCGGATATTTTACTTTAAGACCAACAACTTCGATACCACTATAGTGTTTTGCTATATCCGATAAAAGTTCAATAGCATCCTTTTTATTATTTTCGATACCAATTACAGCACGCTTTGCTTCGAGAGCTTTCATTAATATAGTAACGCCCACCATTATTTCTTCACCTTTTTCAAGCATTAACTGATGGTCGCAGGTAAGATACGATTCACATTCGACGGCATTAATAATGAGCACTTCGGCTTTTTTACCCGGAGGAGGCGATAGTTTTACATGTGCAGGGAAAGTAGCACCTCCCAAACCAACAATACCGGCATCTTTAATTTTTTGGATAATTTCTTCTTTCGAAAGATTGCATTCGCGTTTTAAATCGGGAGTACGATCAATGGTTTCAAGCCATTCATCACCATCAACATCAATAAAGACAGCCTGACGTTTGTATCCGGTTGCATCAAGTTGAACATCAATCTTTGCCACTTTTCCTGATACCGACGAGTGTACATTGGCAGAAATAAAACCATTTGCCTGACCAATAAGTTGTCCTGCTTTAACGAGATCGCCTTTTTTCACAACAGGTTCACTCGGTGAACCAATATAATGCGACAACGGAATAACAACTTGCTTTGGCAAAGTTGACACGATAATTTTTTTTCCTGCAGAAAATTTATTTTCTTTCGGGTGAATACCACCCATTCTGAAAGTTCTCATTTTGATCCTTTACCCCAACAGGGGGATTATATAATTTACAATTTTATGAATTACAATTTACAATTTAAATTGTTGAAAATTTGGCATTTAACAGATTTAAATTAAAATGCAAGCGATATATCAGCAATTTGTATAACTCAAATTTAATTTCGGACACCTCTAAATTAAACAATTTTTACCACTTCAGGTGCAACCGATTCAACTTTTGGTTTGCGAGGAGGGAAGTTCAGTTCAACAATAGAATTTGTCGGACAAACTTCGACACACTTACGGCAAAGTTTACATTTGTCGTCGTGTATAAAAGCCAGATTATTTGTTATAGTGATGGCTTCGTGCGGACAAACTTTTTCGCATTTACCACAGGCAATACAACCTACATCACATGCTTTACGAGCAATATGTCCTTTATCTTCATTGCGGCAGTTTACGTATATTCGACGCGATTTTGGTCCTTTTTTACGAATTTCGATCAGTAATTTGGGACAGGCTTTAACGCAAGCACCACAAGAAGTACATTTGTCTTCGTCCACTTCAGGAATTTTTGTTACAGGATTAACATGAATGGCATCGAACTCGCATGACACTTCGCAATCGCCCAAACCAAGGCAACCCCAGGAGCAACCGGTTTCGCCACTGTACAGGTTATGGGCAATGAAACAATGTTTCACTCCATCGTACTCGTTCATACGTGGACGATGTTCGCAGGTACCCCCGCATCGAACAACAGCCACCGTAGGTGCTGTAATAACAGCTTCACGTCCGAGAATAGCCGCTACTTTTTCCATGGTAGGTGCACCACCCACAGGACAGTTTAGACCATCCATTTTGTCAGCTTTTACGCAAGCTTCGGCAAAAGCACGGCAACCCGGGAAACCGCATCCACCGCAATTGGCAGCAGGGAGCGCTTCTTCAACTTCGTTTATACGAGGGTCTTCGTACACTTCAAATTTTTTAGCAACGAAATACAAAACTATTGCAGCAATAGCTCCTACTGCACCAAGAATAATAAGCGAAAGAATAATAAGATTCATTATCAGATATTTTATTAGAACAATGAGCAAAGAACTAAGAATAAAGACAAAAGAGCCAAGAATCAAGAACCATGATTTTGAGCCAGAATCAAGAGCCTTAAGCCAATACTATATGTCTGAGATATAAAATGTAAATTTTTTCTTCAATTTATTATTGAATAATGATAATATAATGAAATAAGGTACTAAAACCGATAATGAGATCAGGCCGGAAATTGCTTCGTTTTGTATAAAATGACCTGTTACGATAAGTGTGATTAAAATTAGTGTAAATGGTATAACAAATGCGAGCAAAACTGCAAATAAACCACTTCCGTTTTCACCATAAATATTTACGGCATCGCCCACTTTTAAATTTGGATTATTGCTATGAGCATCAATAATTTTTTCATCCATATCAGCAGCAGTACAAGCACCTTTAGCATGACAAGAACTACAAGCTGACATTTGAATAATTTCAACCTTTACTTTTTTACCTTCAATGTGTCGGATTATACCAGTGTGTTCTATTTTTTTGCTCATTTTGTAATGTCTACATTGCAATTTGGGCACAAAAATACAGATAATTTATAATTGTATCAAATTTATTTTGGTTAATTATTCACAGATTATTAATTTTAAAAAGTTATTATATTGATTTAGTGTAAAATATCCTTATTTTTTTCTTCAATTAAAAGGAAATTTTTAATACTTTTTTGCACAAATATAAATTTGGTGTGCAGAAATGGGGAACTGAAACATTAATCAGAAACATTTGAAAAGAGGTTGTAACGAAAGGTTAGAAGGATCAGCATATCAGTGCAAGTAGAGTAATCAATGGATGATTGTAAATGATATGTTTTGAATAATTTGTATATACAACCATATTTTGTGTTTAATCTAATCGGCATCTTACAAGGGAAAGTATGTGTTTACCTACAGTAAGGACTAATAACTACCGTAAATACTGACGCCGCCTCCAAAATATTGTTGTTTCAAATGTTCAAAAACTAAATTTGTTCTGACATCTATATCATCGTTCTGATATTTTGGGAATGGCAACAGGGTGTATAATGTGTCGTTTACATAATTAAATACTGCTGCAACAGTGGTCGATTTTTCTGACCAACGTTCAACTTTCAATTTATCTTTTTTGAGCTCCTCAAGCAGTTCAATCGATATTTTCTTGATTTCGTTTTTCTCTTTTTCTTCTAACTTTTTACCGTATCTTAAAATATCGAATATAGCTTTTTGCTCGTCGGTGAGTCCTTCTCGTTTGGTATCGGCTTCTTCTTTTGTATAAGAGTTAATGAGTTCAATGAGTTTACGGAATGTTTCTTTTATAACAACATCGTTTTTTCCCCGGTTATATTCATCAATGATTTCCTGGTAGCGTTTGTAATAGTCAACGGTTAAGGGATTGCGTTCTACCATTCGTTTCAGTTGTTTTTCAACTTTGTCTTTGAGTGACTGAACGGCTGCATTTTTATTTTTTGTTTTTAGGAAGTATTGCTCCAATAATACAAAATTCAAACCACTAAGGTCAATGATTTTCTCCTCGTTGTGGCTTGGTTCGGCAATCCTGTTTTCAATGGATTTATCCACTACATTTTGAATTTTACGCATAATGTCGGCAACATCTGCACTTTCAATATTGTCTTCAATAGCGGTGTAGATTACATCAATGGCGTTCTTTCTCGGTGCATATTGATTCAATACTTTGTCGGGTTGAAGAGCTTTGAATTTCTTAAAAACTTCTCTTGCCAAAACCTGAAATTTCCGTTTGGTTTCGTCGTTGGTGTAAACGGCATTTACTGCCTTTTCCATTGCTGCCAATTTGTGCAAACCATCTGCTTTGATAAGTTCTTGTAAATCAAAATTCACTTCGTCTTGCAGAAAGGTTTCAGTCGCTTCTAATGCTTCTTCCAATTGTTTGATGAGTTCTTCTTTTGGCTTTACAGGTGGCTCTGGTTTTTCGCCTCCATCACCTTCGCCATCTTCACCACCTGAACCATAAATTGCTAATGCATCCAACAAGGCAGTGTAAGTTTCAATGTAGTCCACAATCAAACCATTATTTTTTCCTTCGCTGATGCGGTTTGCCCTTGCAATGGCTTGCATCAAGGTGTGCGACTTCAACGGCTTGTCTAAATACAAAGTGGAAAGGGTAGGCACATCAAAACCCGTGATCCACATGGCACAAACTATCACGAAACGGAAAGGGTCATCTTCATCTTTAAACCTTGTTTCAAGGTCTTGGGTGTTCATTTTCTCTCGGTGTGGCTCAATGTCTAAATCCCATTTCTGAAATTTTTGAATTTCGTTTTGCTCTTGACTTACCACCACGCAAATTTCAGTTTCCTTTATCCATCGCAGTTCGCGGCTTTTCACCAACAACTCCTGGTCGCCATAGTTGCCTTTGGAAACATCCTTTTCCAATTGCTCTACATATTTTTTCCAATGCAAGGTAATCAGGTCATACATTTTTACAGCTGTGAGTTTATCTAATGCGATAAACATTCCTTTGCCTTTGTAACCACGATTGCAGAAATGCCAAACGACATCTTTTGCAATCGCATCCAAGCGTTTTTTGGCCGTAAGTATCGGATATTCCCGTGCAAAAAGTTGTTCAACCCTACTGCGTTGGTCGCTGTCCAAATCTTCGCTTTCGGCATCGAGCACCGCTCTGATTTGCTCATTGATAACGGGATTTTTTAACCCTAAATACTCGCCTCTGTTTTCGTAGTATAGTGGAACGGTTGCACCATCATCCACGCTTCTTTTAAAGTCGTAACGGGAAACATAATCACCAAAAATCCGCTTGGTAATTTCATCATCTTTGAAAAGCGGAGTGCCCGTAAAACCAATAAACGATGCATTGGACAAAGCATTCCGAAGATTCATTGCTAGTTGCCCATTCTGCGTACGGTGCGCTTCATCGGTTATCACTATGATGTTATCCCGCTCTGTAATAAGCTCTTCAAAATTAAATTTATGAATGAGCGTAAACAAATAGCGATGTTCAGAACTAAGCAACTCACGCAAATGCGCTCCGCTCAACGCTCTTAATGATTCTTTGGAACCGGCTTTAATCTGAGGCACAGCACCTACTCCACTGAACGTCCCGTAGATTTGCTTATCCAATTCGTTACGGTCAGTTACAATCAAAAATGTATAGCTGCCGGTAAACTTTCGATGGATTTTTTGGCAGAAGAAAACCATGGAGTAGGATTTTCCGCTTCCTTGTGTGTGCCAAAACACCCCGAGTTTTTGTTTTTCCTCCAAACTGATTTTGCCTTGCCTGTAGAGCTCCTCCTTGTGTTTGATGTTTTCAATGGCTTTATTTACCCCAATAAACTGATGGTTTCGGGCAATCAGTTTTACCACTTTGCCCAATGAATTATCAAACAGAATAAAGTTCTCAAACAAATCTAAAAAGCGTTTTTTCTCGCAAACGCCTACAATAATTCTATCCAAGGCAACAATGCCTTCGTCTTCTTCGGTGATGCGTTTCCACTCGTGGAA
>CAZDSY010000043.1:0-21696 GCA_964508285.1 uncultured Paludibacter sp. | reverse complement strand
CATTAAACGCCACAATATCGGTTTCATTCCTTAAAACCGAAGGCATGACAAATCCCTTGGGTATTGATGTGGAGCATCCACGCTTTAGCTGGAAATCAGAAGCAACTATCGAGCAAAATGTAATGCAAAAAGCATATCAAATTTTAGTGGCATCGACTTCTGAAAAACTGGCTAACAACGATGCAGATGTTTGGAACTCAGGAAAGGTAAATTCCGACAAACAACTTTGGATTCCTTATGGAGGAAGTGAGCTGAAAAGCAATCAGCAATTTTTCTGGAAAGTAAAAATATGGACAAATAAGGGTGAAAGTGCGTGGAGTGAAATAGCAATGTGGAGCATGGGAATTCTGAACGAAGTGGAATGGCGTTCGGCGCAATGGATTGGATTGGATAAAGCTATGCCATGGGACGATGAATCGTATTACAGTAGGCTTTCAGTGCGTTATGTACGAAAAGAATTTCCTGTAAAAAAGGAAATTCGACGTGCAACGGTTCATATAACCGGTTTGGGTATTTACGAACTTTTTATTAATGGGAATCGTGTAGGCGATCAGGTATTGGCACCTGCACCTACCGATTTTAATAAAACGGTTTTTTACAATACTTACGATGTAACTTCATTGCTTCGCAAAGGAGGAAATGCAGTAGGAATTGCCCTCGGTAACGGTCGTTATTATACCATGCGTCAGACCTATAAACCTTGGAAATCGCCAACTTATGGTTATCCAAAGACCAGAATGATGCTTATAATGGAATATACAGATGGAACTTCGGAAACCGTTGCCACACGCGAAAACTGGAAACTGAATGCCGATGGACCCGTACGTAGCAATAATGAATATAATGGTGAAGAATACGATGCCCGAAAGGAGTTGAACCGTTGGACGGAAGTTAGCTATGACGATTCAAAATGGGAAAATGCACAGCGGGTCCGGTTTCCGGAAGGAAAGGTTCAGGCTCAAATGTTGCCCGGAATGCGTGTGGTTGATCGACTGAAAGTTCAAAATAT
This sequence comes from uncultured Paludibacter sp., assembly GCA_964508285.1. GTDB lineage: Bacteria > Bacteroidota > Bacteroidia > Bacteroidales > Paludibacteraceae > Paludibacter. The sequence continues at coordinate 20,687 of CAZDSY010000043.1, read as the reverse complement.
AAAACCACACGGGAATAAATATATTCTTGACATCGGACAAAACATTGCCGGTTGGTTACGCATCAAAGTACGTGGGAATACCGGAGATTCTATTGTAATGCGTTTTTCAGAAACTTTGCAGCCAAACGGTGAACTTTATACCGAAAATCTTCGTTCAGCGCGCCAAACCGATGTTTACATATTGAAAGGTGACCCGAAAGGGGAAGAATGGGCGCCTGCTTTTGTATATCACGGTTTCCGATATGTGGAAATCAGCGGTTTGAAATACACCCCTTCAATTGATGATTTTACAGCTGAAGTGGTGAGTGATGAAATGGAACGAACAGGGAAAATTGAAACTTCGAATGTTGTGGTGAATCAGGTATTGAAAAATGCCTGGTGGGGAATTTTGGGTAATTATAAAGGAATGCCGGTGGATTGTCCGCAGCGAGACGAACGCCAGCCCTGGCTCGGTGATCGTACCATGGGTTGCTGGGGCGAAAGTTTCTTTTTTGATGTAAACCGAATGTACAATAAATGGGGCGGTGATATTCGTGATGCGCAGCGCCACGATGGTTGCATTCCTGATGTCGCTCCCAATTACCTGACTTATTATACCGACAATGTTACTTGGCCTGCTGCATTGCCCATGTTATCGGATATGCTTTATACACATTACGGCGATAAAAAACCCATTGAAGAGAATTATCAGGCCATAAGAAAATGGATGCAGCACATGGAAAAAAACTATTTATCGAAAGATTTTTTGATGACTAAAGATGAATATGGCGACTGGTGCGTTCCGCCCGAAGATTTAAAAATGATTCACAGTCAAGATCCCAAACGCAAAACAGATGGTACACTAATTTCTACGGCTTATTATTATAAATTGTTGGAATTAATGGAACGGTTTGCCAACCTACAGGGATTAAAAAACGATGCAAAAACATTTCAGGAATTAGCTGTAAAAATGAAAGATGCTTTTAATGCCAAATTTTTTCGTGCTGATTCTTTATTTTACGGAAACAATAATACCACTTCCAATCTGTTGCCATTGGCATTCGGAATGGTTCCTAAGCAATATGTCGATACAATAGCTAAGCGTGTGTTGTACAATACAGTGCCGGCTAATACCGTTTCGCAAATTGGAACCGGCGATTTGAATATAACGGTAGGTGTAATCGGTATTCAGTTTTTGCTCCGCGAATTAAGCAAAATGAGACGTGCCGATGTGGCTTTTGCCTTGATTGCCAACGATAAATATCCTTCGTGGGGGTATATGGCTGCCAATGGTGCAACAACCATTTGGGAACTATGGAATGGAAATACCGCCAATCCCAGCATGAATTCGGGCAATCACGTAATGTTACTGGGCGATTTACTGATATGGGCGTACGAAAATATGGCTGGAATTAAATCGGATTACAACAAAGTAGCTTTCAAACACATCATTCTCAAACCCGATTTTTCAATTCCCGATTTGGAATTTGTGAATGCCTCGTACGAAACGCCTTATGGTAAAATTGTGAGTCGATGGAAAAAAACATTAATGGAGCTGCATTGGGAAGTTGTAATTCCTGCAAATACAACTGCCGAGATTCATTTACCTAATGGAAAAGTTCAGAAAGTTGGCTCGGGTTCTTATACATTTGATGTGGAAATTCCGCAGATAAAAGGGATTGTTACGAACGAATTTTTGTATGAAAAGGCTGATTTTCCACAATGTCACGCAGCTACCATTGCCGAAACTACGAATGGTGATTTGATTTCAGCCTTTTTTGGTGGCACACGCGAAGGACATTCTGATGTTTGTATTTATGTTTGCCGTAAGAATAAAGGAACAAACACCTGGACAAAACCAACGCTTGCTGCCGATGGCATTTTAAGCACCGGCGAACGCAAAGCGTGCTACAATCCCGTATTATATCAGCAACCCGATGGTCCGCTTTATCTTTTTTATAAAATAGGTCGCAATGTAGCCGACTGGAAAGGATTTTTGAAATTGAGTAATGATGGCGGTTATACATGGAGTCAGGCTTTTCCGCTTCCCGATGGTTATCTTGGTCCGATAAAGAATAAAATTGTGGATATCGATGGAAAATCCATAGCGCCTTCGAGTACCGAAAGCGGTGGTTGGAAAGTGCATTTCGAAATTGCTGAGGAACGGGGAAGAAAAACACATATTGTTGGACCACTCGAAGCTGAAAAGGCACCACTTACGCAGGATATGCTACCTTCAAATGTAGTAAACGAAGATATGGAAGCCGGCGACAATTCAAAACAAACTACCATTCAGGCAATTCAGCCAAGTATTCTGGTACATAAAGACGGGCGGTTGCAAATACTTTGCCGCACGCGTAACGGACGCATTGCAACCGCCTGGAGTTCGGACAAAGGTGAAACCTGGACGCCTTTATCGTTAACAAATTTACCAAACAACAATTCAGGAACCGATGCAGTAACTTTGCAGGATGGTCGTCATTTGCTTGTTTATAATGCAATTGCCACGCCTCCCGGAGCAAAAAAAGGAATCCGAACACCTTTAAATATCGCTATTTCTAATGATGGCATTAACTGGAAAATGATTCATACGCTTGAAGACTCACCGGTTTCGCAGTATTCTTATCCGAGTGTTATTCAGGGGAAAGATGGGCGTATTCACATAGTTTACACATGGCGCAGACAACGCATAAAATATGTGGAGTTGAAGTTGTAAGATTATGGATTGTTGAATTAATGATGTTATATTGTAAACAAAATAGGATGAGTTTTGTGGTTAAAGAAAGTAAGAATCTCTAATCGTCGGGGAAAAAATCGAAAACATGTCAGGGTGCTTGCACCTGACAGCGTTTATTAGCGATAAGAAAATAAAAATTAAGCTTCAATCTTCCTTTTCTATTTGCCCCTTCAGTGGGTTAGGGGCATTTTTTCTTTATTCTCCCTTCATTTCCAACAATTTCACTTTGCCCGATAAATCATCCATACATAGTTTAACTGATTCCCCGATAGCTGCATCAATATCATCTTCGGTAACTCCCAACTCATTTTCTATCCATTTTTTATCAATAAATGTATTGGCAGTTTGTAGTTCGGTGAAGGCAACCATTTCCAGTCCGGATTCAATTCCACGCGATTCAAAATCTTTCATAAATTGTCTGGCTTTCATTCTGAAAAGAAAATCGGGAACTGTAATGATTTTCCGGTTTGGAATATTCATGTATTTATGAAAAATACTGAGCATTTCTTTCCAGCTCAAATTAAACCAGCCCACAGGATAACAAGTACCACCTTTCCCTTTTTCGAGCGCTCCGGCTACTGCTTGAGCCACCTGACGAACTGTAACCATGGTAGTTCCACCTCTTGGATAAAGGGTTGCGATTTTCATTTTTTTTATTATTTCAACCAGAAAAGTCCAGACCGGTTTACGCCAGGGTTGCGTGCCAAAAATATAAGGTAATTCGAGTATCATAACATCCATTCCACTACCATTGAACGACAATGCAACTTCTTCCTGTATTTTTCGACTTAGGATGTAAGGATGTTTTTCGGAAAGTTTCATTTCGGGCCAAAGTTTTCTGAAATAGGAAAAGTAAGAACCCATAATTACAGCACGTTTCACCCCAAGTTCTTTTCCAATGCGCAACATTCTTTCCACGGGCGTAACATTGTATTTCAGGTAATAATCCAAAACAGGAGCCGGTAATTCCATACGTTCGTCAACAGCACCTGCAAAAACAAATCCTTCGCAACCAGTAAGCAAATTTTTTAGTTCTTCGTCAGAAAGTGTTACAAAATTCCCTGTAATAATTTCCATTTCGGGTGGAATGTTGCGATTTTCAGGTAAAGGTCTTAATGAGATGGAACGGACACTATGACCCCGCCTAATCAGTTCATAAGCACTCTCTAACCCCAATAATCCGTTGCCTCCGGCTATAAATACTTTCATTTATGTTTTTAAAGAGTAATAATTTTCGTTGTAAATTTGTTTTCTGCACTATGAATATTTAAAATGAAAACGCCTTTGTAACCGAAAGGAATTCTCACTTCGTTTACAGAAACTTTGGAGTTATAAATGCAGATTCCCGAAGTGTTGAAAATTGAAATTTGCTCGTTGCCATTTAAGCCTTTTATTGTAATTGAATTATCTGCTATAAAATATTTTAATGGCAAGACTGATTTCTGAAAAACTTTTGTATCGATGATAGTTTTGGCTGCAGCAGTTTCCGAAACTTTCGATGTAGCTGTATTGAGTGTAGCTCTAACGTTGTAGTAATAAACTGTATTTGCTTCGAGGTTTTCAACAGAGTATTCTAAACTTTCCACAGGTTGATTTCGAAGCACATAAATCGTATCCTGATTGTTATAAGTAACGCTCACATCGTCAATGGACATATTTCCTGCTGCTTTGTAATAAATAAATCTGAAAGTTGTAATGTTCCGTTCTTTTGCAAAGTTATAAACCGGGTTATACTTCGAAAGATTAACATAAAGAATGCTATCGATACGCGTCCAGTTTTCATTTTCTTTTGCGTAAACAGCAAGCGAAGAGCCGGTACCACTCGAAGGCCATTTGTACATAAATGTGAATCGGGTTACAGAATGTGGAAAGGTTTTTGTTTGCAACCATTCTTCGTTATTTTTCAGTTGTACCGATGGGGGAGCAATTCCGGCACTTGTTGTTGTAGTATAATTTCCACTGGCTGTTCCGGTCCAACCTTCGGGAAGTGGTTTGCCATTACTTCCAATGTTTTGAAATCCTTCGTATTCAGTAGTATAGGCCTGACCTGTAAGTTCGAAAACATTCAGTAGATATCCCGATGCGTAAGGTGTTTGTTCCCAATTGGCCGTAAAGCTTTTATGTGTGATATTCGTAGGCTCCATGATAATCGGTGTTTCGAGTGCTGATGTTCTGATTTGCATAGTATTTACCGATGGAACAATCACTCCCGACCGCATCGATTCTACACTAAGCGTGTAAGTAGTTTCAGGGGTTAGATTGTTTACAACGAGAGCATTCTCAGTTCCGTTAAAATAATTCTGCAATACATATTTTTTTTCTGAGGTTAGATGCATGGTATGTGAACCAAGCATACTGAAATTATCTACAGGAAATACTGCCCACTCGTTTTCGTTATATTTGGTAGTAGGATGTGTTACCGTAGCTTTACGTGCAAGCGAAAGATTTTCACCCCAGTAAACTTCGGGACCTGCATTGGCTTTTCCAACCACATCTATTTGTATTCCGTTGCGTACCAAAGCTACAGCATCGTTGCCGTTAAAACTTACAATAGAATCGCTTTCCAGTTGCGCTTTTGCTTTTAAATCGGAATTTGTTGAAGATTTAGCTACAATTACATAAGTTTGTTTATCGTTGAGTATTCCTGTTAGCGGCACCGTAAAACCAAAACTTCCTGCTCCGTTAGATTGTCGCTGAATACTGTATTTTGATAAATCAACAGGTTTTCCTGTTCCATTGTAAATTTCGAGCGCTTTGTTCCAGCTTGTACCTTCTACATAAGCCGAAATTATCAAATCACCGGCAACTTCATCTCCTTCGTATAAATTCAGTTTATATTGTGTAGCAAACGGATCAGCAATCCACTCCAATTTCCCGCCTACAGGGGTAATTTCGGTGGGTTCAAGTATAATGAAGTCGGGCGATGCCAATGCTTTTAGTGGAATCAGGATTTGCTCTTTCGTTCCACCGCCGGCAATTATAAGGGTATCACGTACCAAACCGCCTTGTGTTGGTGAAAAGGAAATAATAATATCTGTACCTGCGATAATACTTGACGCATCAATTTGTGGGGTAAGAATCTGCAGAGAAGAATGTCCTGCTTTAAGCGACACTTCAATATTTGAATTGATGTTGTAGCCTCTAAGCCTCATGGAACGTGAAATTGTGTTATTTGTAAGGGTTACACCCATATCGAGCCTGTTGCCTGGTCGTGGTGTAACAAGAAATGCTTCGGTTTCTGCCGGAAAAGGAAAAACACTGGCAGTATCTTTACCCCAAATGTAGTTGGCCAAAGCTGGGTAATCAATAAAAGGATTGCGGTTGCCCTGAATTTTATATACTGCTTCGTTGCGGTTTAATTCCTTTTCACTTACAGAATCCTGTAAATGCCATTTCATCAACAAATCTAAAGCCCAAGGTTTCCATACAGGATAAGTATTATTGTCGAGCATGGGCGAATTAAACAATGGAGCTAAATCCTGATAAATTGTAGAAATATAAAAATACGAACGCGCAAAATCACCTTTATATTCATCGGCGGGTTCAAAGCAATCACCGGTATATTGTAATCCCAAAGAATTTTTTCCAATACGCGATTTACCGTTGTTAAACCATGGTATACCGGCAACTTCACCCAGCGGTAAATTATTTTTGGCTGAATTGGTAATTCCATCGGCAGGATAAAGATGGAAAAGATCCTTGTAAGCAAAGTTTACATGTCCGCCCCACCAACTTTTCGGGAATGAATGTTCGATGTGCATGCCGCTCACAGCATAATACAGATTGAAGTAACGAACAGAATCGGAATACATGTCCCAAACTGAATTGTCGGCATTGCGGTCAGTTTTATAAAAACCTTCCCAGGTAAATCCCGGTCCTGAACCGTATTCAAGTACACGTATGGGTTTTCCAAACTGGGACAACGCGGTTTTCAATTCCGCTTTTTTTTTGTTTTGCGCCTGATAATAATATCCGGCAGGAATAGTGGCTGATGATGCGATGACGTAAAACCAAATCACTATAGTTGATAAAAATATTTTCAGTTTTTTTGTCATTTCTATTCTTTTAAAAATCAGCCACTTAAGTAGTTACAAGAATTTAATTGCGAGTTACAAGACTTATTATCTGAGAGTTAATTAAAAACAAAATATCATTAAATACTTTCAAATACTTAGATAGCTTAAAGTTTTTTTAAGCTAAAATTTAATTATCTGTTGATTAAAAATTTGGAGATATTTCTACGATTTCCGTTTTCCAATTGCAAAAGATACATGCCATTATTTAAACCGGAAACATCAATAGAAGCAGGCGAAGTCAAATTACTGACATTCAAAATTTGTCCGCTCAATGAAATGACTGTGCATACAAATTCGGGCTCATCAGTAGTAATATTAAGAACATCGGTAGCAGGAACGGGCGAAACGTTAAATACGATACGCAGCTCATCAACTCCTGAAGTAAACGACCACTCGATGCCTTTTTTACTTCCCCAGATATGCTCGGCAAACATTGGATAATCGATAAATGGGTTGCGGTTTTTTTGAATTGTTTCAACAGCATTATTTCTATTTGTTTCTTTTGCACTTACCGGATCAAGTCGATGCCATTTTAATAATAAATTTACAGACCAAGCATTTAACCCTGGATAAGAATTTCCAGCAAGATGCTCTGAACTCCAACTCGAGATTTTATCTTCATAACGTGTAACCATATAAAAATAAGTGCGGGCAAAATCCCCTTTATATTCATCAATTGGTTCAAAAACAAATCCTGTATAACCGGTAAATGTAGAATTTCCAAGTTTACTCCCATTACCATAAACTTTTGATGGACTGCTTGTTTCTCCAAAAGGATAATTACCCCGTTGATTATTCACATACTTATCCGTCGGATATAAATGAAATAAATCAGTGTACATGGGATAACCATCGTTAAACCAACTTTTTGGGAATGAATGTTCGCGATTGTAATATTCGCATTCAGATCCACCACCTGAACCTCTATCCTGATCCGTTACAAATGTGAAAGTACAATTTGAATACATATCCCAAACTTTCCCATCTGCTCGCTTATCTGTCGATTGAAAATCAGTCCATAAGTCTGCATAAGTTCGTTCGGTATGACCTTTTATAATGTTGAAAATCGCGGTTTTCAACTGAGCATCAGCTTTTCCTACAGCTGCATCGTAATAACCTGCTTTGGGTTGGGAATAAGCAAAAAATGAGAAAAGAAGAAGTAAGATTGTTGTTTTAAAGTAAATTTGACTCATCGATATAAAAAATAAATTGAAAAAACAGATTGATTTTAATTGAACAAACAAAGTTAATAGTTTTATGCCGAAAAATTAATTTTTTCAGTATAAATAACCAAATCTTAACTTTTTAGAAATACCAGTAATCGTTGTTTTGGCAGGTTTTACAATTGAATTCTTTTATCGGGAGACGGTATTCAAGCATAATTTCGTGTGTGCCCTGCGATTGAAATCCGGGAATAAAGCTATAATCGTAGGCATAACCAACGCGTAAATCGGGCGAAAGCATAAAACCCAAAAGCGCGGAAAGTTGTTTTGTAGTTCTGAATGTAACACCTATATCAAACAATTCTTTTGCGCCGTGCATCAATCCTGTTGGATTTTTAAACCGCATACCCGCATTGACTTCTGCCACAAACAAATTACTGCGGTTTACACATTGCAAACCTATATGATAATTCATCAACTCCGAATCGGAATTTTTGTAAATAATATATGCATAGCGATGATTGTTGATAAGATAATCGGGTGATTCGGCAAAAAGCGAAAATAAATGCGTAGTAGAAATTCCGGCTACAAAATTGCGATTCTGAAACTCGAAACCAAAATTAGCATCAGGTCGAATCACACGTTTTACTTCATAAATAAGCGTTGGATCAAAAAAAGTCTCGGGTTCATAACCATTTCCGTTAAAAGAACGCGAGAATACTCCGGCTGAAATTCCCATAGAAAAGGAATTTTCATTCCTGTCCATCATTCTGAAAGCATACAAAACACTCGGGTTTAATGCCTGTGTTAAGCCAATTTTATCGGCAGTAACTGATAGTCCGAAACCGGAATTGAGATTTTCGCTAAAACCGGAAGTTTGAAAATTAATCACTTTTGGCGTTCCCGTAAAGCCTGCCCACTGATTGCGCACATTAGAAAATAAATAAACGTAACCGGGACGAACAATTGATGCCGGATTATAATTGGCACGGTTATTCCAGTGCGTAACCATGCTTATATCAGCCTGAGAGAAAGATTTTATGCTTATAAAACAGGCAAAGAGTATAAATATTAATCTTCTCATTGCCATTAGCGTATTAAAGTTACAAAACCTTTTCGGGTTTTTGGCACTCCGTAAGGGTCGGTATAATTAGCATAAAAAAAGTAAGTATCGGGAGGTAAATCCTTACCTGAATTTCTAAATTTACCGTTCCATCCTTCGTTACCTTTATAAACAATCAAACCATATCTGTCGGTAATTAAAACATCAATTCCCGTGAGAAATCTATCGTTAATTCCATCGGTGTTTGGCGTGAAAACGTTAGGGAAAAACGGACCGACCACAACAGTACGATTAGCCACACTATCGCAACCGTATTCATTCACGGCTCGTAAAGTGATTGTTTTCAGCTCGTTCATTTGCGTAAGTCCGGTATATTTGTGGTTCACAGCATTTTTCAACGAATCTTGTTCTCCATCACCAAAATCCCAGTAATATTTCACTTCAGATTCCTGCGGAATAAAACATTGAATTTCATTATGTCGGCTGTCGATCAATTCAGGCATAACCGTAAAACCGGTTTTTGGCAAATCAATTTCGCGCACATTTATGTTGATGGATTTTTCGCAGCCTCGTTTGTTTTTGCCACGCACTGTATAAATTCCGGGTTTATCAACCGTAACCGAAGCCGAAGTTGAATTGATATTGTCCCACTTATATGAAACAGCACCTTGAGCATTTAATACTACACTTTTATATTTGCAAAAATAGGTATCAGCGGTTGCTGTGAATGCCCAATCAGGTTCTTCGATAATGGTTTTTTGTTTAGTTGTTGAACACTCTTCGCCACTGGTAAAACCTGTCAGTTCAAGTAAACCACCGGGAGCAGCAACTGTAACGGAATCATCCCGACTTATAATGTTTCCATTTAATTTCCAAACATAATGATCGGCGCCATAGCCTTTTAATGTAGTTGTGCCACCCGGACAGTAGGTTGTGTCGCCCAATATTTTTACCAAAGGCGGATAAAATGTTTCAACCATTTTTGAAAATGTGTCGATGCATGACGAAGGCGGATTTGTAACTTTTAGTTTTACTTTTACCCAACCTGAAACCGATTCAAATTGATGAACAGGTTGTGCCTCTGTAGAAGTTGTTCCATCCCCAAAATCCCAGTTGTATTCCAGTTTACCATGTGTTGGTAGTTCATTCACATAAAACCTTAAAGTGTTATTCAGATTATTACAGTCGATGCGATCGTGGGCAAAAGCCGCATTTGGTTCATAACGGTAAACTGTGGTATTAAGTGTAATTTCGCATCCGGTAGCTGAAATGAGCGAACAAGAATATCTGTCGCCTTCGGCAGGATTATTTATTGTTAAAGTGCGTTCATTTCCCACTGCTACATTTTCTGCATTTCGCCATTCGTAAAATTCAAATCCGAAAGGTGCATTCAGTTTTGCATAAGTATTACCTCGGCAATAATCTACGGTAATATCCATAGGGAAACATTCGGCAGTGAAATAAGCATAACCAAAGTGCCCGCTTCGACGACAATTGGCAGACATAAATTCAATAGTAATTTTTTTTCCAATATAACTGGAAAGGTTTATTCCTACTGCAGTCCAGTCGCGCCAGTAAAGATAAACCGGTGTTCCGCCCGAATTTGAATACACTCTTCTTTGCCATCCGCCAACTCTTGCATTGCTGGCGTAAACATCGTAATTGGCACAATCGGGAATTAAATTTCCGTTTTCATCGTAAATAGTTAATTTAAATCGTGGTTCATCAATCGTTTTATGGTCGGCATTGTTAGGATCGTGTAAAACTACTGCAAAATGCATTATTATCAGCGCATTTTCAGTTGTAACGTCGAGGTCATATCGTAAACTTTGATGTAAACCTCCATTTCCTCGATAAGTAGAACCAAGTTTTGCGGAAGCAGAAAAACCATCTGGAATCATTTTTAGAATAGTGCCTCCAACCGTTGCATCATATCCCTGTGTAGTAATAATTTCATGTCGATTGGCTACAAATCCTTCAACAGGTGCCGAATAGGTTCCATCTTGTTTGTCAACCCATGTATAACCCGTCCAGTTTGTAAAATTTTTCAGTTCAAATCCAAAGTTTGTGCAATACGGATTTACTCCTGAAATTGAGTTCAGAAAATTAAAAGCGAATATCAGTGTCAGTATTTGTTTTTTTGAATTCACTAAAAAGACGTATTTTCAATGATGACCGAATGCAAAAGTAATAATTATCACAATTGAAGCCAATTTTATGGATATTATTACATAAAAAAACTCCCGATCGAAAAATATCACATTTTCTCGTCGGGATTTTTTTTATCACTCGATGTTAAGTTGCATTTTGCAACACCATCTTCTGTACGTTGAGGAATTATTTCACTTTATATACATCCACGCCTTCCACATCGAAGTTTTTGATAAAAGTAGCATGTTTGCGGGTTTCCACTTCGGCAAATTTATTGAAAATAAATGCTGATTTGCGAAAAAGATCTTCTGTATCGCGGGTAGCATCAATAATCAGCAGATAACTCATTATGGTTAGCCCTGCCATTTCCACCAAACGGCGCGCGTGAAAATCGATGTATTCCTGACTTTTAGCTTCTGTAACTCTTTCAACCGAATTTTCAATCAGTGTTGTCATTGTAATCAGGCGCTTACGTACCGAATCGAATTCAGGATTGATAGGCAACGACTCGTAATGACGAATTTGTTTCAGATAAGTGCCAGTCATCACGTGGCGGATAGCAGCTACCGTCTGTAACTGTGAAGTTCCTTCGTAAATGGTAAGAATACGCGCATCGCGGTAAATACGCTCGCAGGCATAATCTTTCATAAATCCTGAACCTCCGTGCACTTGAATAGCATCATAAGCATTTTGGTTGGCATATTCGCTGGCAAACATTTTAACAATAGGCGTAAATGCATCTGCTAATTTCTGGTATTCCTTATAGTCGGCTTTTTCCTCGGGTGTGAGTTTGCGTGTTGCTTCAATAGCTTCGTAAGCTTTATAAATATCCACAAAGCGAGTAGTTTCGTAAAGCAATGCGCGAGTAGCATCCAATTTCGCTTTCATCATTGAAATCATTTCAGAAACTGCTGGAAATTCGATAATCGGTTTCCCGAACTGCTGACGTTCACGTGCGTAATTAATCGCCTCATCGTAAGCCGCTTGTGATACTCCAACCGATTGAGCACCTACACCCAGGCGTGCACCATTCATGAGTGACATCACGTATTTTATTAAGCCCATGCGACGCGAACCTACTAATTTTGCAGGTGTGTTGGTGAAAACAAGTTCGGCAGTGGGTGAACCTTTTATGCCCAATTTATTTTCGATACGGCGTACTTTTACAGTGCTATCGAATTTATTATCCACCACAAAGTAAGACAAACCACGACCATCGCTGGTGCCTTCTTCGGAGCGTGCTAGCACTAATTTTATATGCGCATCGCCATTGGTAATAAATCGTTTAACGCCGTTTAAATACCAGATTCCGTCTTTTTCGTTGTATGTGGCTTTGAGTTGTACAGCCTGCAAGTCGGAGCCGGCATCAGGCTCGGTTAGGTCCATCGAGCAGGTTTCGCCCTGACAAACGCGGGGCAGAAATTCAACTTTAATGCTTTCATCGGCAAACTCCGCGATTGTTTCGGCGCAATCCTGCAAACCCCAAATGTTAGCAAAACCGGCATCGGCACGTGAAACCATTTCGCCTCCCATAACATAAGGAATCATGGCAAAATTTAATCCACCGTATTGACGGGGCAAAGCCATCCCGTAAAGTCCTGCCTGCGAAAGTGCTTCGTGGTTTTCGCGTGTTCCGCGGGCATATATAATGCGATTGTTTTCCACTCTTGGACCTTCATGATCCACACTTTCGGCATTCGGAGCGATAATTTCGCCGCAAATTTCGCCGATAATTTCTAAAACACGTTCGTAATTGTCGATTGCATCTTCAAAATCGCGCGATGCGTAATCGTATTTGTCTTTGTCGGCGAAGTTCTGCTCCTTGAGCGTAACTATTTTTTTCATCAGCGGATGCGACAGCTGAAATTTTAACGCCGGATTGTTATTGTAGTAGTTCATATTTTCATTTACTATTTTATCATTTACAATTTACGATTGATTTATAGCGATAAAAAATGGTAAATTGTAAATGGTCAAAGGGTCAATTATTTACTGTTTTTCTTATAATATTGAATCATTTTCGGAATCACCTCTTCCACGGTACCGGTAATTACATAATCGGCAATTTGGTTGATAGGTGCATGTGGATCGCTGTTAATGGCGATTATCATGGCGCTCTCCTGCATTCCGGCAATGTGCTGAATCTGACCTGAAATTCCGCAGGCAATATACAATTTCGGCCGAACGGTTGTACCTGTCTGACCAATCTGGCGTTCGTGCTCGGCCATTCCTGAATCCACTGCGGCGCGCGATGCGCCAACTTCGCCACCGAGCACATCGGCTAGGTCGTAAAGCAGTTTGAAATTTTCAGCACTTCCCATACCATAACCACCGGCTACAATAATTGGTGCAGCTTTCAGGTTTACTTTCGATTTTTCCATGTGGCGCTCAATCACTTCGATTACGAAGTCAGTATCCGATACATATTTCGAAACATCGAGTTTTTTTGATTTTCCTACATATTTCGGATCGCGGATTTCTTTTTTCATTACACCTTCGCGTACGGTTGCCATTTGTGGACGGCAATCGGGGTTTACAATAGTAGCCACAATATTTCCACCAAATGCCGGACGAATCTGATACAATAGATTTTCGTAGGTTTTACCTGCTTTTTTATCTTCGTAAGTACCTATTTCAAGTGATGTACAATCGGCAGTTAAACCACTGAATAATGCTGATGAAACGCGTGGACCTAAATCGCGACCTACAGAAGTTGCTCCCATAAGGGCAATCTGAGGTTTTTCTTCCTGAAAAAGTTTTACAAGTAACGATGTGTGAGGTAGTGTTGTATAGGGCGAAAGACGTTTGTCATCTGCCAAATATAATGTGTCCACACCGTAAGGAAAGACCTGTGCTCCAACGCCATCTAGTTGATAGCCGGCAGCCACAGCTTCGAGTTTACATTTTAACTGATCAGCAAGCGAACGTCCTTTTGTGAGCAGTTCAAGACTGACATCGCCTACAATGCCATCTTCTATTTCGAGATATACTATTATGTTGTTCATAGATTTAATTTTTTAATGTGCCAATTTGCTAATGTGCCAATGTGATGAATGTGTAAAATCGCTAATTTGCTAAATAATTTTTTGAATCATTATCTGATTGACTTCATTGGTAAATTAAATTATTGGCACATTGGCATATTATCCAATGGTGTGATTTGCAATCAATTCTTTCATCAAATCTTCAATTTCATTATCGGCTGCAGTAAGCCTTTTGCTTTCTTTTGCAGTGAAAACAACACTTTCGATTTGTTTTACTTTTGTTGGCGAACCGCTCAATCCGAGCCATTTAATGTCATGCTCTATATCATTCACACCCCATTCATTAATGTTCAGGTAGGGATAAACAGAGAATAAATCGGTATAATCGGATCCTGCATCCTGTTTTTCGGAGGGTGTTGCAGCACGTTTATATTTCAGTGTAAGTTTTGCATGGCGCGGACGGCATGGTGCAGCCGAACCATTTACTGTTACAACTATGGGTAGATTTCCTTTAACGACTTCCACACCTTGTTCCAAACGGCGTTTCACAGTGATTTTGTTGTCTGATAAATCCAGAATTTCTTCGGCATAGGTAATTTGCGGGAGCCCTAATTTTTCCGCTACCTGCGGTCCAACTTGTGCAGTATCGCCATCGATAGCCTGACGTCCACAGAGAATAATGTCAAATTTTCCGATTTTGCGGATAGCACAAGCAAGCGCGTACGATGTTGCAAGTGTATCAGAACCGGCAAATTCACGTCCGCTCAGTAAATATCCGCCATCGGCACCCCGATACATACTTTCTCGGATAATTTCAGCGGCACGGGCGGGCCCCATGGAAAGCACGTGTACTGTTGCGCCTTCGATTTTCGATTTTAATCGGAGTGCCTGTTCCAAAGCGTTCAAATCTTCGGGGTTGTAAATGGCAGGTAAGGCAGCACGGTTTACTGTCCCGTCGGCTTTCATGGCATCTTTCCCTACATTACGCGTGTCAGGCACTTGTTTGGCAAGAACAATAATGTTAAAACTCATTGAAATTTAATTTTGTGTTTATCTTATATTTGTGAAAATTATTGGCTAATTTATTGGAATGTTTACCTGAAAAAATAAAGTTACAAAATTAGCATTTTTTACTTAAGCAACAAGTGAAAATTGCACAAAAAAATAAAAATGTGCAGGTTTCAATGATTCAATATACTCACTAACTCCGAATTAAATGCAGTGTGTTTTAGTTTTTTTCTTGAAATTTGTAAAAAATAGTACTTGACTACTCATATATCTTTTAAGTTGAAAATTCATCTGCCTTAATAAGTCAATTTTTCCTCCTTTAGTAATTACAAACACTGTAATATTGCAGTCTTAAAATAAAATGCTTTCATGAAAAAATTTTTACCTTTCTTTTTTCTTATCATTTCAATTTCACTTTATTGTCAAGTTCCGGCATTTCCCGGAGCAGAAGGTGGCGGTATGTACACTACAGGAGGACGTGGCGGTAAGGTGCTCGTAGTAACTTCGCTTGCCGACGATGGTTCAACAGGTACGCTCCGATGGGCAATAAACCAATCCGGCGCGCGAATTATTGTATTCCGGGTTGCCGGAACAATTACGTTAACAAGCCGGCTTTCCATTACAAAAGGCGATGTAACAATTGCAGGACAAACTGCGCCGGGTGATGGTATTTGTCTTCGTAATTACGACCTTTATCTCAATGCCGATAATGTGATTATCCGATATATTCGTGTAAGACTTGGTAATACAATCATTGCAAATGAGAGCGATGCAACCTGGGGAAGATACCGAAAAAATATCATTTTGGATCACTGCTCTTTCAGTTGGAGTATCGATGAAACAGCTTCGTATTACAGCAACGAAAACTTTACCATGCAGTGGTGTTTTATCACCGAATCGCTCAATAATGCCGGACATGCGAAAGGTGCGCATGGCTATGGAGGTATTTGGGGAGGCAATAACGCATCATTTCATCATAATTTAATTGCTTATCACAATAGCAGAAATCCGCGCTTCAATGGCTACAAACGTAGTGGATTGGATTATACGAATCCTCTTTCAGACGAAATTCTTGATTTTCGAAATAATGTAATTTACGGTTGGGGCGATAACAGCTCTTATGGTGGCGAAAGCGGTAAATACAATATTGTAAATAATTATTTCAAGTATGGACCCGGCACAAAATCAACGGTTCGATATAAAATAACTCAAATAGATATTGATGCTGATCCAAGTATAGCTCCTCCGGGATATGGTAAGTATTATATTTCAGGCAATTACGTGTGGGGCAGCACTGGAAATACATCCAATAACTGGTCATCAACAGCGGTAACTTATGGTTCATCGGCTATAAGCACCACTATTTGCAAAGCAACCGTTCCATTCACAACACATCAAGTTGGAACTCATACCGCAGAAATGGCATTCGAAAAAGTACTGACTTATGCAGGTTGCAGTAAAAAACGCGATTTGATTGATGTTCGTATTGCCAACGAAGCACTTACCGGAACTTCGGCATATAAAGGTTCAGTTTCGGGCAGATTTGGGATAATTGATAAGCCGGAAGATGTCGAAGGTCATCAAACTTATACCTTTGACCCAGCTCAGGTTCCTGTAGATACAGATGGTGATGGAATGCCCGATGAGTGGGAAAATGCCAATGGACTAAACCCTTCGAATAACGCTGATGCAAGTTTAAAAACACTTGATGCGAATTACTCGAACATTGAGATTTATATGAATAGTTTGGTGCAAGATGTGGTGAATCAACAAAAAGAAGGTGTGATTTCCGGAATTAGTAACTTAACGGATAAGCTTATTAACATTTATCCGAATCCGGTTATTGATGGTAAAATTCATTTGCCTGCGAATGAAACTTTTGCAACCTTAAAAGTTTTTACTTTGAGTGGAGTTTGTGTACTATCAGAGACATCTACTGAAAACACTTTAAATGTTTCAATGCTCTGTAAAGGCTTATATATTCTACAGTTAGAAACTATAAATGGCAAACGCTATCAAGCAAAAATAATGATATTGTAAATAAAATATAAAACGAAATGACATACATAACTAATTATAATTTCTACCCTGATGTTAAAATCTTCCATTAATATTGTATGACAAAAAATCAGGATAGAAAATGAATTAAATAGAATGAAATCAGAATTTAGAAACACAATTACATTTTGTAATGATGATTCAAATTTTTTTACCGGGTATATTTATTTTAAAAACTACTTATTGAAATTTAAAATAAAAAAATAAACCATTATTTAACACTTTAATAACTAAGACATGCTAAAATCAAAAACAGTTTTACGAAGCACTTTGCTCATGTTAACTTTTTTGCTGTTTTCGGGGACAATGCTTATGGCACAGTCGAGAACAATAACTGGTACAGTAACTGATAGCAAAGGAGAAGCCATAATCGGCGCATCGGTCATTGCAAAAGGTAGCGGACAAGGTACTGTTACCGATTTAAATGGTAAGTTTACATTGAATGTAAATGCGAGTATTAAAACCATAACTGTAAGTTATGTAGGTATGAAATCACAAGATGTGACTATTACTTCAGGTACGATTAAAGTTGTGCTTGAAGATGACACTAAAATGCTTGATGAAGTAGTAGCTATTGGTTATGGAACCGCACGAAAACGCGATTTAACAGGTTCCGTTACTTCATTACAGGGAAAAACAATTGAACAAATACCGGTTTCAGGTACTGCTGAAGCGCTTACCGGTAGATTGGCAGGTGTGCAGGTAACTACTGCAGATGGATCGCCTGATGCTGACATTCTAATTCGTGTGCGCGGTGGAGGTTCTATAACCGGCGATAATACCCCACTTTACATTGTAGATGGCTTTCCTGCATCAAATATCAGAAATATACCACCGGCTGACATTCAAAGCATTGATGTATTGAAAGATGCATCTTCTACTGCTATTTATGGTTCGCAAGGCGCAAACGGGGTTGTTATTATTACCACAAAACAAGCTCAGGGAGGTAAAACGCGCGTTTCATATACCGGTTATATGCAAACCAAAAAACTCTCAAAACGTCTTGAGGTTCTTAATCCTTATGAATATGTTTTGTTGAATTATGAATATGGCGCTTTAGGTGGCGAAGATGGAATAAAATCATTTGAAAAAACCTTTGGTGTTTATGGTGATATTGATTTGTATAAATATCAGAAAGGAATAGATTGGCAGGAAGACATGTTCGGAGCTAATGTTGTTTCGCATCAGCAGAATTTAAGTCTGACAGGAGGTAACGATAAAACAAATTTTTCGTTAAGTACAACTTTTAACAGGGATGGAGGATTGATGGTAAACAATGACTACACGCGTTTTACCACCAATTTCAAATTAAATCATACCATCTCAAAAAATCTGAAAGCTACGTTTAATCTTCGTATGGGAGATATTACTGTAAATGGTTCGGGATCGTCAGGCGGAACATATAAAATACGTACTTCACAAGCTGTAACATCACCTGCTGTACGTGGGCTTTCCGACATGATTCAAATTGATCCTGCATTAATGACGGAGGAAGAATATGAACAGTGGATTCGCTCTCAAATGTCACTTTCTGAACAAGCACAGCAATATTGGAAACGTCGTACCGAACAAACATTCAATTTTCTTGGCGGAATTGACTGGTCAATACTTAAAGGTTTAACATATAGGGTTGAAGGCGGTTACGAGTATGGTTTTTACGATGTAAAAAATTATTGGGGACAATATACTACCAATGCTTCTTATGTGGATGGATTACCTTTGGTTGACTGGACAAAGACAAATGGAGCTAAAATGAGAGTTGCAAACACGTTGACTTATGTGAGAAAATTTAACGATGTTCATAATTTAAATGTTCTTATCGGACAGGAACTAAATTCGGCAACAAGCAACAATTCTTATTTATATGCCACTGGTTTTGGAACAGACCTTACTCCCGATAAAATATTTGCCAATCTTGGTTTGGGTGGAGCCACTAAAAATCTTTCAAGTTCCGTTGCGTTGCCAAAAAATATGTTGTCCTATTTTGGACGTGTAGGATATAATTATAAAGAAAGATATATTTTTAATGCAACTTACAGAGCTGATGGTTCATCGCGTTTTGCACCCGGCAATCAGTGGGGATACTTTCCATCGGCTGCTGTAGCCTGGCGTATTATTGAAGAACCTTTTCTGGAAGGCACAAAAAGTTGGCTTTCGAATTTAAAGTTGCGTTATAGTTTTGGAGAGGCTGGTAACGATAAAATTGGGGGTGGACAATACAAGAAAACTTACAGTATTCAATCCACAAAAACGTATGGTTTAAATGATATTCAAAACAATTACTGGGGAACTTCAAATACGCAATTGCCCAATAAAGAATTAAAATGGGAAACTTCGTTGACACAAAATATTGGTTTCGATTTTGGTTTCCTGAACGAAAAAATCTCAGGTACGTTGGAATTTTATCAGAATACAAATAAAAATTTATTGCTTGAAATTCCTATTGTGGCTCCCGGTTATCGCACAACATATAAAAATATCGGTCAAACCACAGGTAAAGGAGTTGAGTTAACATTAAACACTGTATTCATTCAGAAGAAAAATATTTCAATCAGTGGAAACTTTAATATTTCATTTAACAAATCAGTGGTTGACAAACTTGCAGATGGTATGTCTTTACAGGAATATGCTTCAGGCTGGGCAGGAACCGATTTAAAAGGTTATTATGATTACCGTGTACAAGTTGGAGAACCGGTTGGGTTAATTTATGGTTGGGTTAACGATGGTTATTACACTACAGCAGATTTCGAAAAATACGATGTAGCAACAAAAAAATATATTCTTAAGCCCGGTGTTCCTACAAGTGGAATGTTAGGAGGTAGAATTGGAACTCGTCCGGGAACGGCAAAATTCAAAGATATTTCCGGAGCAAATGGTGTACCTGATGGTGTGGTAGATGATTATGACCGTACAATTATTGGAAAAACAGCACCAGTGTCAGTTGGGGGATTCGGTTTTAACGGACGTGTGTATGATTTTGATTTTACAATGCTATTTAGCTATGTATATGGAAATAAAGTATATAATGCCAACAAAATAGCTTCGGCACAACAATACAGAACAACCAATCCCAATTTACTGGGTTTTATGAAACAGGCTAACCGTTACACTTATCTGAATAATGAAACAGGCGAAATTGTTACAGACCTTGAAACCCTGGCACAAATGAACGAAGGCGCTAATGCAAAAGAATACTGGTCGCCATTTTCATTTGGGAATGCCACTGTTTTGCCACAATCGTGGGCAGTAGAAGATGGTTCATTCCTCCGGTTACAAAATGTTACTATTGGATATACTGTACCAAAGAAATTTTCAAGACTTATAAGCGCTGAACAATTCAGATTGTATGGTACTTTCAATAATTTGTGGGTACTGACTAATTATTCAGGCTACGACCCTGAAGTAAGTACACCTGTGAGAGGTAGCTCGACCTCAGGTTTAACTCCCGGAGTTGACTATTCAGCTTAT
>CAZDSY010000042.1:0-22633 GCA_964508285.1 uncultured Paludibacter sp. | reverse complement strand
AAATCGTAAACAGTTTCATTGCCCGAAAGTCCGGCAAAATCACGTGTAACTTTGTATAATTGGTAAGCCTGCTCGGAATTTGTCTGAAAAAACGATTTCGGTCCGATTTTGAATTTCAGTCCTTCCATTTCTTCGTAAATGCAATCGGCTCCTTTGTAAACGAATATTTCCCGGTCGGTTATGGTATCGTTGGCTTTTGAATTAATAACATATAATAGCGATGTGATTTGTGGAAATTTCTCATCAATATGTTTTAAAAGTGCATTTCTTACTTTTTCATCATCATAAAAAAATACAACTATCAGCATCAATTCTCCTTTGGATGTGGTACGCACCATCATTGTACGCAAAAATCCTTCCTGCGCACGTAAATCAAAGAACGTAAGGTTGTGTTCAATGGCATATCGTTTAATTTCGTTGCGAATTTGATTCGACACATCGTCCATCAACCAGCATTTATTTATATCGAGCACTTTGTCGAATTGTCCGGGAATATGAAAACCAACTGCATTCATGGTATCAAATTCTTTTCCAGCTTTCACTTCTTCATAAGTGCGCCAACGTTTGTTCGAAAATGTAAATTCAAGCTTATTCCGATAAAATTCAGTTTTAGCTCCGCCAATAATTGGCGACACTTCAGGTAATTCAATTTTCCCGATACGTGTGAGATTGTCTATAGTTTGTTCTTGCTTGTATTGCAATTGAATTTTATATGGTAACATTTGCCATTTACATCCGCCACACACGCCAAAATGTTCGCATACAGGCACTGTTCTATCATCAGAATACGTATGAAAATGCACGGCACGCGCTTCCATAAAGTGACTTTTCTTTTTTGTAACCTGTAAATCTACCACATCGCCGGGCACAACATGGGGTACAAATACTACAATATCGTTCACTTTGGCTATTGCTTTACCCTCGGCAGCTAAGCCGGTGATGGTTATATTCTGAAGTAGCGGAAGTGGCTTCTTGTTTCTTGACATATTAAATTAATTTGTTTCTCTTTTTTTAATTCCAAAATTTTTGTCGATTTTTAAAAACGGGATAACTGCAAGCGTAGGAATTGTACAAGCGACTATTATTAAGAAAAAGTTTTGATATCCTACAGTTTCCTGTAACCATCCGGCAATCATACCTGGCAGCATCATACCCAAAGCCATAAATCCAGTACAAAAAGCATAATGTGCCGTTTTATGTTCGCCATCGGCAAAATAAATCATATAAAGCAGGTATGCTGCAAATCCGAAACCATAACCAAACTGCTCTACAGCCACACAAGCATTTATTATCCATAAATTTTCAGGTTGATATGCCGAAAGTAGCACATACACAATATTGGGTAAAGTAATACTTAATGCCATAGGGAATATCCAGAATTTCAAACCTTTGCGCGATGCAGCAATTCCTCCTAAAATTCCTCCCAATGTTAGCGCAATTACTCCAACTGTACCATAAACCACCCCTACCTGTTCAGTTGACAATCCCAAACCTCCGGTTTCTCTTCCATCAATCAGAAAAGGTGATGCAATCTTTACCAACATTGATTCGCCTAATCTGTAAACAAGCATAAAGGTCAAAGCTGTTCCAATATGTTTTTTCTTAAAAAACGACTCAAAAGTAACTGCAAATTCCTTAAAAACATTTTTTGCATTCGTTTCGGTACCCGGTTTATCACTTTCAGGTTTAGGAAGTACAAACCGATGATAAACCATCAGGAGCATAAAAATTCCGGTTAACACAAAAAATGTAATACTCCAGGATAGTTTTATGTTTCCGCTAACACGCTCTAATGTACCTGCTAAAATAATGAGCAGTCCCTGACCGGAAATCATGGCTATACGATAAAATGTACTCCGAATACCCACAAAAAACGATTGCTGACCACTATCAAGCGCAAGCATATAAAAACCATCGGCGGCGATATCGTGCGTAGCTGAACTGAAAGCTATAAGCCAAAACACAGCTAATGTTCCTTGAAAGAAAAAAGGCACAGGAATTAGAAATGCAATTCCCGCTAAACCTGCTCCGATTAACAACTGCATGGTAACAACCCACCAACGTTTGGTTTTAAGCAAATCAACAAACGGACTCCAGAAGGGTTTGATTACCCATGGCAAATACAACCAGCTAGTATAAAGGGCTATATCAGTATTTGAAATTCCTAACCGTTTATACATTATTACAGAAACTGTCATAGCTACCACATAAGGTATTCCCTGCGCGAAATAAAGCGTTGGAATCCATGTCCACGGACTTTTGGTTTTCTTTAGATTTTCAGCCATACTATATTTTTTAAAGTATTAATCACAAGAGTTTTCCGAAAAGCGGTTTAATTCCTCAATTATTTCGACGCTGCTATCATAAACCGAGAAAATTAGATTTTTATATTTTTCTTCCTGAATCATTTTTCTGAAAAATGGTACTACCGGAAAGTATTCTGTCCAATATGATTTGTTGAAAAAAATCATCGGACTTGCATACCCAAAAATCAGATAGTGGTTTTGAACTGCTTCCTGAAATATTTCTTGCAAAGTTCCCGCACTACCGGGTGTAAAAATGATGCCGCCTTTTGCTATCGATAACAATCCTTCTTCGCGGATGCTGTTTTCGAAATATTTGGCAATTTTGGTAGCAAATGGAGTGGATGGTTCGTGTCCGTAATGCCATGTTGGAATTCCTACACTTTCATATTGAGTTTCAGGATGCATCGCTATAACTTCCAATGCTTTATCGAGCCACAACGGGTGTTTGTAATCGGGCGCTAATGCTAAAGTTTTGCAAGCCTGTTCAAGTATTAAGTCTGATTTTCCGGCAAACCATGCGCCAACGTGTGTTGCTTCCATTGCGCCGGGTCCGCCACCCGACATCATCAGATAACCGGCTTCGGTAAGTTTTTTGCTAAGCAACGCAATTTCAAGAAATCCTGCTTCATCACGTTTTAATCCATGCCCACCCATAATGGCCACCACTTTCTTTTCAGGATAATTTGAAAGAAATTCATTCAAAGCTTCTGTTATTGAATGATCGTGAATGCGCCGGGCAAGCATTTCCTTAATATTTCGGGCATGCGTACTCGTTTCGAGAAAATGACGATAAATTTTCTGATCGTAAGTATTCGAGAAAGTTTCAGGTTTACCCAAAACATAATTGGCATACAATTTATCTTTGTTGTAAAGGTATGGAATATATACATTAAAAGGCACATCAATTTTTGGAAAAACAAGGCTTTTTGATGTTTTTTGAGTTTCCCACGAAGCAGGCAACTTACAACCCATAAACATACAATTATGGTATTCCGTTTTTTCTGCTAAGGTCTCAATTGACTCGAAATCAACATTCTGAAAAACAACATTTTCAAGCAATTTTTCTTTTTCAAGCAAGTCAACAAGCTGTTCCTGAGAATCAATTTCGCGATAAAACATAAATTAATTTTTTCTTATTTCAGAGATTTTAAATGAAAAACCATCTCTGCGGTTTTAATTTTCAGTTTAACTGCAAAGATGGAGACAATTTTTCAAAAACACTATATTTCGATAAAATAAATCTTACAATTTAAGATTATCAATAAATAATTTTAAAGTTGCCACGGGATTTTCTTCTTTCATAAAATTCTCGCCCATCAAAAAACCTTTGTAACCCACATTACGAAGCTCCCGAACAGTCTCAGTTTTCGAAATGCCGCTTTCGCTTACTTTTACAAATTTGTCGGGAATCAATGCTGCTAAATCAAACGAAGTCTGAATACTTTGCTCAAAGGTTTTCAGATTACGATTGTTTACGCCCAGCATATCCACATTATCGTTGGCATGGCCAAGTTCTTCTGCATTGTGCACTTCGAGCAACACTTCCAAACCCAGCTCATGTGCTTTCTGAGCAAGTTTTTGTGTATCTTGAAGGGTCAACACTGCTGCAATCAGCAAAATAACATCTGCACCTATGGCTTTAGCCTCATAGAGCTGATATTCATCAATCACAAAATCTTTCCGAAGCACCGGACAGGCAATAAATGGTCGCGCCGCCATTAAATCCATGATCGTTCCGCCAAAATATGGTTCATCAGTCAAAATTGAAATTCCCGAAGCGCCGGCAGCACTGTATCCCGCAGTTACTTGCACCACATCAGCATCTTCGTGAATCCAACCGAGCGAAGGCGACTTCCGCTTAAACTCCGAAATAATTCCGGATTCTGAATTCAACAAACTTTGCTTCATTGACAAGCATTTACGTGAAAAAGCAGGGGCTTTTTCCAATGCCGAAACAGGTGTTGAAAGTTTACGCGAAGCAACTTCCACTTTTTTACTTGCGATTATTTTGTTTAAAATTGTCATTTTTAATTTGCAAATGTGCTAATACGACAATGAGCTAATGATTGGCACATTGGCATATTATTAAATTGGCTTATTTATATATCTCCAAAAACTTCTCGAATGCCCTTTTAGCACTTCCACTTTCGAGCGATTCGGCTGCTTCGGCTTTGCATTGTTCCATTGGTTTCAGAGGGTTACGAGTTTGAATGGCAAGTGCCGAATTAATAATTACCGCATTTCGTTGTGCTTCGGTGGCTTTATTCTCAAGTACATTCATAAAAATACGGGCAGCATCGTCGATGGTATCACCACCACTCAAATCGGTTTGTTGTAATTTACTAAAACCGAGCTGTTCGGGCGTATAAACATATTCACTGCTGTTGTTGGTTATTTTACAGGTATCGGTGAGTGAGATTTCATCATAACCATCCAAACTATGCACTACCGAATACTGCACGCCTAAATTTTGATAAATATAACTGTAAAGGCGCATCATTTTCAGGTTGTACACACCCAGACACTGGTAATTTGGTCGCGCCGGACTAATAAGCGGTCCGAGTACGTTGAAAAATGTACGTACACCTAAGTTCCTACGTATCGGAGCTACATTTTTCATGGCTGGGTTGAAAAGCGGTGCGTGTAAATAGGCAAATCCCGACTCATCGAGCGCATGTTTGATTGTATCGACATTAGTTGTAAATTTTGCTCCGAAGTATTCCAATAC
This sequence comes from uncultured Paludibacter sp., assembly GCA_964508285.1. Lineage (GTDB taxonomy): Bacteria > Bacteroidota > Bacteroidia > Bacteroidales > Paludibacteraceae > Paludibacter. Next base: position 17,599 of record CAZDSY010000042.1, on the reverse strand, counting down.
ATTCGATGCTCCGCTTACCGAAGTGGCACCGTAATTTCCATGTTTGGCTACTTTGTAACCTGCTCCTGCTACCGCAAAACAACTGCATGTCGATATGTTAAAAGTGTTTTTACCGTCGCCACCCGTTCCCACTATGTCAAGTGCATCAAATTCCGACAAATCCATCGGTAAAGCCAGTTCGAGCAGTGCGCTACGAAAACCAATCACCTCATCGAGTTCAATACTACGCATGAGGTACACTGTAATAAATGCGGCAATTTGCGCATCGTTGTAAGTTCCAGCTGCTATGTTTTTCATAACAGCCGAAGCCTCTTCGCGTGTGAGCGACTCGTGGTCGAATAATCTGTTTAGTATTTGTTTCATAAAAAATCCAGGAATAAGATCTAATCTTTAAACATATAATTATCTGATCAACTTGCGATCATCGGATTTAATAAATTAGTTTTCTAACCAGTTCTTCAACATTTCCTCGCCTTTTGGCGTTAGTACTGACTCTGGGTGAAACTGAACTCCCCGCACATCATATTCTTTGTGAGCTAAAGCCATTATCATTCCATCTTGGTCCACAGCGGTGATTTTTAAACATTCAGGCAAACTCTCTTTCTGTACTGCCCATGAATGATATCGTCCCACTTCAAGTTTTTTCTCGAGACCATTAAATAAAATATCATCTTCATTTATATCAACTTCAGAACTCACTCCGTGATGTACATTAGGTAAATTGATCAATGTTCCGCCAAATGCTTCTGCAATGGCTTGTTCGCCCAAACAAACACCCAAAATTGATTTTGTGGGAGCATAAGTGCGTATTACATCCAATAAAATACCCGATTCGGAGGGCACACCCGGTCCGGGTGAAAGGATAATTTTGTCGAAACGCGCGATTTCTTCCAATGTTATTTGGTCGTTGCGATGCACTTCCACATCAGTGTAACCCAACTTTTTTACTGCATGTACCAAATTATAGGTAAATGAGTCGTAATTGTCGAAAACTAAAATCTTCATATTCTATCTCCTGCCATTTGTATTGCCCTTTTCAGTGCTGCTAATTTGTTGTTTACTTCCTGCAATTCACTATCTTCGTCGGACTTAGCTACTACGCCGGCACCGGCCTGATAGTAGAGCGTATTGTTTTTGCTTACAAACGAACGAATGGTAATTGCCTGATTCATGCTACCATCGAAACCAATATATCCTAAACAACCTCCATAAGGTCCGCGGTCGTGCGGCTCAATGCTATCAATCAGTTGCATGGCTTTAATTTTTGGTGCTCCCGAAAGCGTTCCTGCCGGAAAAGTATCGGCAAAAAGTTTGATAATTTTTGTGTCGGGTTTTAGTTGACCACTTACGCTCGACACCAAATGAAGCACGTGCGAATAATACTGCACTTCGCGAAAAACATCTACTTCCACATTGTCGGTATTACGACTCAAATCGTTTCGTGCCAAATCGACCAACATGACGTGTTCGGCATTTTCCTTTTTATCCTTGCTGAGTTTTTCAGCTAATTCCATATCTTTTTCATCGTTTCCGGTACGTCGAAAAGTTCCAGCAATAGGTTTAATATAAGCCCTTTGCTTTTTAGCATCCACCACCAAGTGCGCTTCGGGCGACGAACCGAAAATGCGGAAATCGCCAAAGTTGAAATAAAATAAATAGGGCGAAGGATTTACTGAACGCAGTGTGCGATAAAGCATAAAATCGTCGCCCTTGTATTGCTGATAAAACCTCCGCGAAAGCACTATCTGAAAAACATTTCCTTTGTAGCATTCTTCTTTGCCACGACGAACCATTTTGCGGAAATCCTCATCGGAAATATCGCATCGCTCCTCGCCTACTGTTTCAAATTTATAGGTCGCTACATTGTTATTAGCCAATATCCTTTCGATATTTGGAATAGATGAAGTTTCGCCTTCGAGAAGATTTTCGATAATCGTAAGTTCATTATTGAAATGATTAATGGCAATAATGTATTTGAATAACACATAATGTAAGCCGGGCATATCGCCGGGAACTGTAGCGCGGGCTTTCAGTTTCACATCCTCGAAATACTGCACCGATTCGTAGGACGAATAGCCAAAAAGTCCGTTGATATTCAACTTACTTTCATTTTCCACAATCTGAAAATTTCTCAGAAAAGCATCAAATCTGTCCGCCACAGTCATTTTATCAGTCACCTGTGTTTCAATTTGAGAACCATCAGGATATTCTTCCACTATCAGAAAGTTATTAACCGAGATTCCACCTATCGGACTAAAGCCAATATAAGAATAACTATTCTCAGTTCCGTGATAATCAGAACTTTCGAGCAGTACCGAATTTGTATATAAGTCTCGTATTTTCAAATAAATACCTACCGGCGTTTGCATGTCGGCAAGCATTGTGCGGGCACGAACAAATAGCCTACCCCCAACCCCTAAAGGGGAGTTTACCCCTAGCCCCTGAAGGGGAACTGAAGTACCCACACTCCCTGAAATGGAATTAGATTTACCATTTATTTCTTTTTTAGTATTCATATTTTTACTATTAAAATTTACATTAAACAAACTTTACTAATTATACTCCCCTTTAGGGGATGGGGGTTATTCCCCCTGTGGGGGATTTAGGGGGCTGTTTTAAAATACTTCACATAAGTATCCATATCCTTATCACCGCGCCCCGACACAGTAAGTACCACAATATCATCGGCTTTAAATGTCCCTTTATTCTTTTTGAGAATTGCAAGCGCGTGTGCCGATTCAATGGCCGGAATAATTCCTTCAAGTCGGGTTAGTTCAAAAGCAGCATCGAGTGCCTCATCGTCGTTTATTGGATAAACTTTTGTACGTCCTGTACGCGCAAAATGTGCATGTGCGGGTCCGATTCCAGGATAGTCCAAACCGGCTGAAATGGAATATGGTTCAATAATTTGTCCATCCTCGTCCTGCATAAGCAAAGTTTTTGCTCCGTGAATAATTCCGGGTGTTCCAATACTTATTGTGGCAGCTGTTTCTCCGGTTTCCACTCCCAATCCGCCAGCCTCAGCCGAGATAATTTTCACACGCTCATCGTCGAGATAATGGTAATAAGTTCCCATGGCATTGCTACCACCTCCTACACAAGCTATCAGATAATCGGGATAATCGCGTCCAACTTGTTCCTGTAATTGCCATTTTATCTCCTCGCTAATTACCGATTGAAAAAAAGCTACCATATCAGGATAAGGATGCGGACCAACAGTAGAACCAATGATATAAAACGAATCGGGATTAGAACACCAGTAGCGAATAGCCTCGTTAGTCGCATCTTTCAGCGTCATGTTGCCACTAATCACAGGTTCAACGGTTGCACCGAGCATACGCATTTTTTGCACATTCAGAAACTGACGCTCCACATCGGTTTTGCCCATAAACACAATACATTCAAGTCCCATGAGTGCACAAGCTGTAGCCGTAGCCACACCATGCTGACCTGCTCCTGTTTCGGCAATAATTCGGGTTTTGCCCATTCGTTTTGCCAATAAAATCTGTCCCAGTGCATTATTTATTTTATGTGCCCCAGTATGATTCAGGTCTTCACGCTTCAAATAGATTTTTGTACCATATTCTTCCGAAAGTCGCTTGGCAAAATAAAGTGGCGAAGGTCGTCCCACATAGTTTTTCAGCAGGTCATAATATTCTGCTTTAAAACTTTCGTCAGTTTTAATTGCAAAATAAGCTTCTTTCAGTTTCTCCACAATACCGTGAAGAATTTCAGGAATATACGCGCCACCAAATTCTCCGTAGTAACCGAAAGGATTGGCCTCCCAACCCCCTAAAGGGGGAGTTGAAGAACCCCTATCCCCTAAAGGGGAACTGAAGTTAGTTTTGTTTTTAATATCATCAATCATGTTCATTTATATTTTTTTTATTAATAGCAGTATTTTCCTCCTCCTTATAATTGTTCTCGATTTAACTGAAACTGTCGCGAGCTCCTCTTCATTCCCCGTCGTTAAGGGGGTTAGGAGGCAGGAATTGAAATCAAAAAAGGCTTATCGTGAGTTCCGACAAGCCTTTTTGTAATATCATTTTAGTTGACAATATACATAAGTGTTACCCCTCACGATTTGTTTTTACGTAAGTGCCACCACCAAAATTTGTTATTTGTCAAAATTGTAATCATATTCGTTTCTTTTCGGCTGCAAAGATGATAATATATTTTTAAATGCGCAATATTTCTTTTATTTTTTAACTCAAAAATTATTTTGCTCCGGCAGCTTTCATCTCAAGTTTGGCTTTTTTCATTTCGAGCTGTACTTGTTTTCTTTCTACCTTAAGCTGTTGTTGTTTCAGTTTAAGCGATTGTTTATATCTGTCAAGTTCAGCAATACGGGCTTTTATATCTGATTCTTTACGAAGGATTTTCATTTCATTATCATTTAGCTGCTTGAAATCTTCTTTAATTTTATCTTGTTTTCCCAACCAATCATCCTGTGCTTTGTTAATGCGTGATTCATGATCCATAAAACGCTGTAAACGAACATTAATATCGGCTTGTGCCATATTTTTGGAAGCTTTATCAAAAGCTTTTCTTTCTGACTTCAACGATTTTAGCTCTTTGTCTCTCAATTTTTTTTCCTGTTTAAGAAGTTTTTCATCTGTTTTTACAATTTTCCGTTTTGCATCGAGCAGTTTGTAGTCAGAATCAATCAACTTCATCTCGTTGTTGGCAATTGTATATTGCTTGCCAAGTTCCTTATAATTTGTCTTTATAAGCTCTTCCATCGCATCGATGTTTTTCATATACGCATCCAAATCGGTTTTTTGTTGTTTCAGAGAGTCAATATCAATATTTTTGAATGCTCTGAAATCAACGTACTGCAAAGGTACATCGTTAATTACTGTACGAACTGGACTTACTACTGTATCAATGGGTGGGACTACTTTAACAGTATCACCAACTTTTGGTGATGTTATTGAATCGGGAATTATCTGTGCATCTACAAGTTGAAAAAACAATGATAGAGCACATAATAGTAATAATCGTGTAGAGATTGACTTCATATTTATTTTAAATAAAGGTTTATACATAATATTAAGTTTGAACTTCGAAAAATATTAAAACTTCTACAAATATAAATATTTAAATTTATAACCATCTTTTATGTCAAAAAAAAAAATTAAAAACGTCCTTTCCAAAGCATTTTGAGCCAATCGCCTAATTTTTTTTCTGCTTGATTTTCCTGCACTTTCCAGATTCGACGGGTTTTGATTTTATCGGGCAAAAACTGTTGATGCACAAAATTATTCGGAAAATCATGGGCATATTTGTAACCCTTACCATAGTTTAATTCTTTCATGAGTTTTGTAGGTGAATTACGCAAATGTAAGGGCACAGGCAAATTTCCGGTTTCTTCAACTAACGCAAGCGCTTCATCGATTGCCAAATATGCTGAATTGCTTTTGGGTGACGAAGCGAGATAAATAGCAGTTTCGGAAAGAATTATTCTGCCTTCGGGCCAACCAATTTTATGCAAAGCATCGAAACAAGCATTGGCGAGCAATAGCGCATTAGGATTTGCAAGTCCGATATCTTCGGCAGCAAGAATGAGCAAACGACGTGCAATAAATTTCGGATCTTCGCCGCCTGCCACCATACGAGCCAACCAGTAAACTGCAGCATCAGGATCGCTGCCACGTATCGATTTAATAAATGCTGAAATAATATCGTAGTGCAATTCGCCACCTTTATCGTAATCCATGGGATTTTGCTGAAGACGCTCAGTAACCACATTGTTGGTGAAACGTACAATATCTGCATCATCAGAATTTACCACGAGTTCAATTATATTGAGCAGTTTACGCGCATCGCCACCTGCAAAACGCAACATGGCTTCAGTTTCCGCCAAATCAATATTCCGGGTTTTCAATTCAGTATCAGTGGTAATTGCTCTGTTTGCGAGTTCTAACAAATCGGTATCTTCGAGCGGTTTGAGCACATAAACCTGACATCGCGAAAGTAAAGGAGTAATTACTTCGAACGAAGGATTTTCGGTAGTTGCACCAATCAGCGTAACGGTACCGTTTTCTACGGCACCAAGCAGCGAATCCTGCTGCGATTTACTAAATCGGTGAATTTCATCGATAAAAAGAATGGGATTTCCACCTTGTGAGAAAAAACGGCTTGATTTTGCTTTTTCAATCACTTCACGCACATCTTTTACGCCTGAAGTTACAGCGCTTAATGTATAAAACGGACGTTCGAGTTTGTTGGCAATTATGCGCGCCAATGTAGTTTTTCCAACTCCCGGAGGTCCCCAAAGAATAAATGATGCGATATGTCCGCTTTCAATCATTTGACGGAGAATTGCTTTTTCTCCCACCAAATGTTTTTGGCCTATATACTCATCGAGCGTGCGTGGACGCAGTCGTTCAGCTAATGGTTGCATGATTTTTGTTGCTTTCTTAAGAGTACAAATGTAAGATTTTTGTGTCATAAAATTGTAGAAAACAAAACCCGAATTTATTTTTACATCTAATTCTACTGTACTAAATTTAAACACAAACAAATTATTAAAGATATTTGAACCATATAAGAACATATAAGTCAACATTAGAAATAATTATCAACAATGAACCTGTTTTTTTAATATAACATGTTTATTCTTTTTTTCTTCCTTATGTGTTCTTATGTGGTTAATCTTTGAATATGGTAAAGTAGAACTAAAATAATAATCTCCCATGAAGTTTAAATCCGGCACTATTCTAATTGCGTTAGTCATTTTTAATTTATCAGCAACAACAGTTTTTTCTCAGAAAAAAGCATCACAACCCGAATTCAGTTCGTTTGCTATCAAAGGGAATAAAATTGTACTGAAATTCCGTAATGTAAAAACCGCCCTGACTTCAGGAACTGAAAAACCATCGGGATTTTCTATCGCCGGAAGCGATGGAAAGTTCTTTCCTGCCGAAGCATCCATCGCGAAACAAACAGTAACTCTTACATCGGAAAATGTAAAAAAGCCCATTGCGGTACGTTATGGATATGGAAATGCGATTATTGCAAATGTTACTACAAAAGATGGAAATGCATTAAAACCTTTCAGATCCGACAATTTCGATAATATAAGTTATGCGCGCTGGTTTGCCGATTCGGAAATGCGAAGATTTCCTGAAGCATGGCAACTCGATCATGGTAAACGACTGTATTTTGGTTATTCACAAGGAGTTGGAACATTAGCTATGCTCAAAATGTGGAAATTTACAGGTGAAAAACATTATTATGATTATGTAGAGAAATGGGCTGACAGTTTGATTTCACCAGATGGAACAATTCATGAATACAAGGTTGAAACTTACAATATTGACTATATAAATTCAGGCAAAGTACTTTTCGATGTTTATAAACAAACAGGCAATGAAAAATACAAACTTGCAATGGATAATCTTATCCAACAGATGAGAAATCATCCACGAACACATGAAGGCGGCTACTGGCACAAGTTAATTTATCAGCATCAAATATGGCTCGATGGAATTTATATGGCTTCGCCGTTTTTAGCTCAATATGGAATGGAATTTAACAAACCCGAATGGATTGATGAAGCAGTACATCAGATAACACTTTGTTACAAAAAATGTTACGATCCAAAAACAGGTTTACTCTATCATGCATGGGATGAAAGCCGTAATCAGCGCTGGGCAAATCCCGTTACAGGTCAATCACCTAATTTTTGGGGACGAAGCATAGGTTGGTATTTTATGGCGGTAGTTGATGCTTTGGATTTTATTCCTGAAAATCATCCTAAAAGAGCTGAGTTAATCAATATCGTTAAACAAATAACCAAAGTGGTTGAAAAATATCAATCGCCGGCAGGACTTTGGTATCAGGTTTTGGACAAAGGCGGAAAAGAAGGTAATTATGAGGAAGCATCGGTTACATCGATGTTTATGTACTCGATAGCCAAAGCAGTGAACAAGGAATATGTTGACAAAAAACACAGAATTACCGCAGAAAAAGCTCAAAAAGGTTTGATTGATAAACTTATAGTTGTAAACAACGATGGTACGCTTACATTGACAAAATGTTGTGCTGTTGCAGGTCTTGGCGGGAATCCCTACCGTGATGGCAGTTACGAATATTACATCAACGAACGCATACGCGATAACGATGCCAAAGCAACCGGACCGTTTATCATGGGTTGTATTGAACTGGAGAAATAATCATTGAACAAAATCGACCGAAGCGAAACTACGTGCGACACCGCGTTTATATTTTACATCGGAATAACCAAAAATCACGAAGAGACCTTCAGATGAAGCATATTTAATACCCCATTTTTCACGGAGTTTTTGGGCTTTTTTACCTTTCTGAATAAAAGGATGAATTGCGCCAAGCATACAAGTTCCCAAGCCGAGCGATTCGCCGGCAAGCAAGGCATAAGTAGCAGCAATAAGTGAATCGGCAGGATCAGCGTAAGGTGAACCATAAAAATATATCGCTAAAGGTGCATCGTAAGTTATCAGATTGGGTTTTCCGGTAATTCCACCGCTGAAAATTTTAAATACCGGCTTGATAAACGACTTCATCATATCGCCGGTAACTTTTCCCCAAAATGGTCGCATCAGAGCAAGAAACCAATCTGAAGCCATCCAACGAATGTTTTTTAGATACAATGAATAATCGTTGGTGAAATTTCTGACTTTTTCTTTCGAATCGAACACCAGTAAATGTACATCCGATGGAGGAATTCCCATGGGTGCAGTTTGTGCAGCTGATATAATTTTGTCGATTATTTCCCTGTCAATCGGCTTATCGGTAAATTCACGTATGCTTCTTCTATGTTTTAATAGCGAGAAAAGAGCATTGTAATCGGCTGTTTCACTTTTATCAGGTAAAGTAAAAGCATCATTACGCGATAAACATCTGCCTTCAATCCAAATTGCTTCTTTGGGACAAATCATCATGCAATGTCCGCAGGCTATACATCCAAATATAAACCTTCCCGATTTCCGGACTTTACCATCAATAATTTCGAGATTGTAATCTTTACAAACTGTAACACACTCGCCACAGCCGGAACATTTCTCGTTATCGATAAATATTTCGGCAGAAGTATTCGTGCGTGAAGTTGGAATTGGCATTTTTTATAATAAAAATTCACATTTAGGATTTAGAGTCCAAATGGGACAAAGTTATAAACGAGAAACTAACGAACATATACCAAAAGCCATTTATGAAGGGCTTTTGGGAGGCTTTTCAAGAAAATTGCATAGTAGAAAATTGCAAGTAGAAAATTGTAATTTTCTTGTAAGAACAGCTAAATTTTAGCGCAAAATTTCTGAATATTGCTCTAAAACTCCCCCTTCAGTGGATTGGGGGGCTTAGTTGTTACAAAATTATGCTCCGAGTTGACGCAATGCTTCGAAAACAAGAAAAGCAGGCCAAACCAACGCTTTAAGAAAACCCAGCACGCCGAGCCAGAATGTAGTTGCCTGTGAAATAAAGTAAATAGCTGCGCCAATAAATCCAAGTCCGTAAACCGCACCACCCGAAGCTGTTGCGCGATAGTTACGATTTTTACAACAATCTTTGAAATCTTCTGACATAATTATTCAATTTTTGAGATGATTACTACATAATTTTCACGGTACTTTTTAGCACATTTCGGACAGGTTGTGTACCACATGTACATTTTCCCTGTACTGATTCCTTTTTCTTTGGCTTTTTCAGAATAATCTTTGCACCATTTATCGGTTTCACGAAAGTCACCTTCATAAGAGGGCTTATTTTCTACAATTTATAAAGTTTTTCCTGAACTGCTTTAATATCTTCCGAATGCAGATAATCATCGTAGTCCATTTGCTTATCGATAATTCCGTTTGGAGTAAGTTCGATAATACGGTTACAAACCGTGCCTATAAATTCGCGGTCGTGCGATGCCATCAGAACATTTCCTTTAAAATTTATCAGCGTATTATTGAATGCCTGAATCGATTCCAAATCGAGGTGATTGGCCGGTGAGTCAAGCACCAACAAATTAGCGTTGGTAAGCATCATACGCGAAATCATACAACGCATTTTTTCGCCTCCTGAAAGTACCGATGCTTTTTTATAAATATCATCACCTGAGAACAGCATTTTGCCAAGATAACTGCGAATGAAAGATTCGGTAGTATCAGAAGTAAACTGACCGAGCCAGTCAGAAAGCGTTAAATCAGTATTGAAAAATTCTGAATTATCAAGCGGTAAGTACGAATGAGTAATGGTAATTCCCCAGTTGTAAGTTCCTTCATGTTCTTTATCGTGTCCGTTTATAATTTCGAAAAAGGCTGTCATAGCACGTGGGTCGCGCGAAACAAAGGCAATTTTATCGTTTTTCTCCACGTTGAAATTCACATCTTTGAAAAGCACAGTGCCATCGGCAAGTGTTTTTCCCAATCCGTGAATTTCGAGCACCATATTTCCGGGTTCGCGATCGGGTGTAAAAATAATTCCCGGATAACGGCGGGTTGATGGCTGAATTTCGTCCACATTGAGTTTTTCGAGCATTTTCCGGCGACTCGTAGCTTGTTTCGATTTTGCAACATTGGCGCTGAAACGGCGGATAAATTCCTCGAGCTCTTTACGTTTTTCTTCAGCTTTTTTATTCTGCATTTGCTGCTGACGGAGTGCCAACTGACTTGATTCGTACCAGAAAGTGTAGTTTCCGGCAAAAAGCGTAACTTTACCGTAATCAATGTCAACAGTGTGCGTACTTACCGAATCGAGGAAACGGCGGTCGTGCGAAACAACCAGCACTGTATTTTCGTAATTTGCCAGATAGTCTTCGAGCCACATTACGGTTTCAAGATCGAGGTCGTTGGTTGGCTCATCGAGCAATAAATTATCAGGATTTCCGAATAATGCCCTTGCAAGCAGCACTTTAACTTTTTCGTTGCCACTTAATTCCGACATTAACTGGTAATGCAATGCTTCGTTAATTCCCAAACCACTTAACAAAGCGGCAGCATCGCTTTCGGCATTCCAACCATTCATTTCACCAAATATATCTTCAAGTTCCGAAGCACGAATTCCATCAGCATCTGTAAAATCTTCTTTCAGATAAATGGCATCTTTTTCTTCTTTTACCTTCCAGAGTTTTTCATGACCCATCATCACAGTGTCGATTACAGTGTAATTGTCGAATTTATAATGATCCTGTTCGAGCACAGAAAGCCGTTCGCCATGACCAAACTGTATTGTTCCGCGGGTTTGGTCGAGTTGACCACTGAGCATCCGGATAAGTGTTGATTTGCCGGCACCGTTAGCACCGATTATCCCGTAACAGTTTCCGGCTGTAAACTTCAGATTTACATCTGAAAACAATACGCGTTTTCCGAATTGAATAGAAATGTCAGAGAGAATAATCATTTTTTTTACAATTTACAGATTTACTAATTATCTATTTACAGATTTCACAGTTTACAATTCAATGACTTATTGATTCATTTTCAATAATCTGTAAAAAACAAAGAATAGAACATGGTTTAAAACCTGTTCTATTCTGTGAAATTTCAAGTGTAAAAGATATTATTATTTTACTTTCCGTCAAGGCGGAAAAGTTTATATACTTGCTATTAAACTAAAGTGTTTATTCCAAAATTCCAAGTTGGCGTGCGCAATTAGTTATCTTAACAACCGATTCATCAATCTGCTCAAATGTATGCGTAGCCATTAGTGAATATCTGATAAGCGTGTCTTCTGAAGGAACAGCCGGCGATACAACAGGATTAACAAAAACGCCTTCTTCCATCAACATTCGTGTAAGTTTGAATGTTTTCATGTTATCTCTGATAAAGAGTGGAATAATTGGTGAAGCGCTTGGTCCGATTTCGAATCCTGCCTTAAGGAAAGCATCTTTTGCTCTGGCAGTGTTTGCCCATAATGCATCTTTTCGCCAGGTTTCTTCTGCCATTACATCTAAAGCTGCCAACACACAACCTGTTGAAGCAGGAGTAATGGAAGCGCTAAAAATAAGGGTACGTGAATTATGCTTAAGGTAGTTGATAATATTTTCGTCGGAAGCTACAAAACCACCAATTGTGCCGAGTGATTTGCTGAACGTTCCCATTATCAAATCTACATCGTTCGATAGACCGTAATGTTCACATATTCCGGCGCCTGTAGCACCGAATACACCGAGTGAATGTGCTTCATCTACATAAATCGAAGCATTGTATTTTTTCGATAGTTCTACAATTTCAGGCAGTTTAGCAATATCGCCTTCCATGCTGAAAACACCATCAATTACAATAAGTTTCAGCTTATCATAATCGCATTTGCTCAACACTCTTTCAAGCGAATCCATATCGTTATGACGATATTTAAAAATTTTCGAGAAAGACAAACGTTTTCCTTCAATAATGGATGCGTGATCCAATTCGTCGAAAATTAAATAATCGTCGCGACCTGTAAGGCAGGGTACAACGCCTGAATTTACGGTAAAACCGGTGGCATAAACCAAAGCAGCTTGCTTGTGAACAAGTTTAGCCAAACGCTCTTCCAATTCAAGGTGAATATCAAGTGTTCCATTCAGGAAACGTGAACCGGCACATCCGGTACCATATTTTTCGACGGCTTTTATAGCGCCTTCTTTCAAACGTGGATGGTTTGTAAGTCCGAGGTAACTGTTTGATCCAAACATTAAAACCCGTTTACCATCGATTGTCACAACTGTATCCTGATCAGACTCTATTGGTCGGAAATAAGGATAAACTCCTAAAGCTTTCGCTTGTTGTGGGGCATCATACTGTCCCATTACAGTACTGAGTTGACTCATGAAATTTGATTTTTTCTTAAAAATTGCGTGCAAAGATACTATATTTTTATATTTAATGGTAAAAACCGCATAGCGTACAAGTTTCTACCGAAAGAAAATTTACAATTTTATTAAATTATTATGCACAAAAAATGCCCTGAAAAGTGTATTTGAAAGTTAATCATCAATTTCTTTATGAGAGTATTAAAAAATCTTAACGAGTCATCAGAGCCATTTTTTTCGTCGGAAATAATAAAGTACAGCGCCAGAAAATGCTACCATTAAAAATATCGAAAACACATATCCAAATTTCCATTCGAGTTCAGGCATAAATTTGAAATTCATACCGTACAAACTTGCAATAAGCGTTGGCGGCATAAAAATAACCGAAACCACCGTAAAAATTTTAATAATTTTATTTTGTTGCAAGTTAACCAACCCTAAAAACGTATCTTGTAGATAATCAAGCCTATCGAAGCCAAAACGTGTATACTCGAACAACGAATTTATATCTTTAATAATCATAGTCAGTCGAGGCAACAATTCTGAAGGGAAGAAGCTGCATTTCATGACGTTAGAAACTACGCGTTGCTTGTCGATAATGTTTTGACGTATAATCATAACCTTTTCCTGCAAGTCTTTAATCTGAATAAGAATGTCCTGATCGAGGTCATCTTCGGTATTCAGGGTTTTTGATAAACTGGTAATTTGGTCGGTTATTTCTTCAATCATATCGGCATCATATTCAACCCTTGTTTCGAGCAAGGCTGTAAAAACATGATAGCCTGTTGGAAAACTTTTTGTGTTTGCAAAGATTTTTTTTACCGTTTCGCTGAAAGATTTTAATTCAACATCGCGCACCGAAATAAGAATTCCGTTTTTTAAAATAAACGAAACGGGTTGCATTATATAATTATCCTGTAAAAAATTGGAATTGGCTACAATACTGTCATCTGTCTGAATGTATCGCGAACTCATTTCAATTTCTTCAATTTCTTCATCTTCTTGAATGTAAATTTTTAGAAATTGCTCTAATTCGGCTTCTTCAGATGCGGGAACATCGTTTAAATCAATCCATATTAAATTTTCAGGATCAATTTTTTTAATTGTATCGAGCGATCTGGAAATCTTCATACGCCCGCTTTCTTGGTAAAATATTCTTAATTCTGACATGTGTTTTTTAATTTCGACAGGGTTTAAAACCATTTCCGTTTAATAAAAATCATAACGCCAAGGAAACTCAACATAAAAGTTATGGCAATAATTATCCAGAAGCCGTAAGGATTTTCCTGAAAAGTATTTGGCACATTCATTCCGTATAAACTTGCTACCAGAGTCGGTATCATTAAAATTATCGATATGGATGTAAGTTGCTTCATTATTACGTTCAGGTTGTTCGAAATTACCGAAGCATAAGCATCCATCATACCACTTAAAATGTCGCTGTAGATATTCGTTGTGGCCAATGCTTGTCTGAGTTCAATATCTACATCTTCCATAAGTTCTTCATCGATATTAAACTTGTACTCTTTTAAGTTTTTAATGCGGTGCGATAAGATATCGTTGCCTTTCAGTGATGTGGTAAAATAAACAAGGCACTTTTCAATTTGCAGAAGTGTTTGCAAATCTTCGTTTTTGATTGATTTTTCCAATTTGCTTTCAGCAACTTTAATCCGTACATTTATCTGTTTCAGATATTTAAGATACCAAACACTGGAGGAAAGCAAAAGCCGTAACGATAAATCTAAGTTTGATTTTTTGGTAATGTCTTTTTTTAATGAATACTCGATAAATTCCGAAATCATTTCGGTTTCGTAAAAACATATCGAAACGAAAACATCGTCTTTGAACATTAACCCTAATGGCACTGTAATATAGGGTAATTTTTTATCGTTGGTTTTGTAAGGTATTCGAAGTAAAATAAAAATCCATCCGTCTTCAATTTCGATGCGTGGTCTTTCATCGGCATCTTCAATGTCGTTGTAAAATGCGAGTGGAATTTTATAGGTATCAAAGATGAATTGTTTTTCACTTTCTGTCGGATTTTCTACATTTATCCAGCAGTTTTTTTCCCATTGGTGGTTACGGATTAATCCCTTTCCGTTTGTTAAATATGTAATCATACCTTTCTGCGGTTTTTAATGTTAAAACTGTAAATTCAAAAAAGTATGTATATTCCTGAAATTTAAAGTGTTGGATTTTCTGGGTTTGATAATGCTTTCTCCACCAAATTTGTAAGGTCAACAAATTCATTGACGCTTAACTGCTCCGGGCGAAGATTAAAAACCGGATCGGAATATACACTGTTGTTTTTGGGAACCAGCGAACTTAATGAATTTCGCATGGTTTTCCGTCGCTGATTAAAGGCTGTTTTCACCACAGTTTTAAACAATGCTTCGTTGCAATTAAGTTGTGAAACATCATTTCGCGTGAGGCGAATAACAGCCGATTTGACCTTCGGCGGAGGTTCAAAAACATGTTCGTGTACTGTGAAAAGGTAATCGATGCTGTAAAAAGCCTGCATTAGTACGCTAAGAATTCCGTAGGTTTTATTTCCATGTCGGGCAGCCATACGTTCGGCTACTTCTTTTTGTATCATGCAAACAGTGCAAGGGATAATATCTTTATGTTCCAGTATTTTGAAGAATATCTGGCTCGAAATATTGTAAGGAAAATTTCCAATTATAGAAAATTTGCCATCGAAAATGGTACTTATGTCGATTTTCAGGAAATCAGCTTCGATAACTTTGAGTTCAGGATAATGATGATGCAGAAAATTCACTGATTCATTATCAAGTTCTACAGCAGTTAGATTGATTTTAGGGTTAGAAAGTAAAAATTGGGTAAGAACACCTGTACCGGGTCCTATTTCGAGGACATTGGTTTCAGCATCGACCTGAAGTGCCGATGCAATGTTGTAGGCAATTTCCCGATCGCGCAGGAAGTGCTGTCCCAAGTATTTTTTGGCTTTTACTTGTGTCATGCTGCTTATGGTAGTCGTCGGGCATATTGATTTTTACTAAAAAATTGCTTTAAAATTTAGAAAGTATTTCACTTTCATACTTGTTACGTTTTTACAGAAAGCATGAAAATAAAATTCGAAATTTTCTCAAATAACAGAATACACAAAGGATTTTGTATCTTCTTTAATCGTATCTTTGCACTTTACAAAATTTCGATGCACAAAATTAAGCAAAATTGTTCAATTATCCTAAACATTAGAATTTAAATACAAAGCGCTTGTGTTCATGAGAAAAATTTTTGAAAAAATTGGCAGTTGGATAATCATTGTTATTGACTTCTTCTACCCGCCTTTTAGTAAATATATAACCCGGCAATTTTTCCGATATGGCGCTACCGGAGCAGCTAATTTACTATTCGATTGGGTTTTGTATTTTTTTATTTTTAATTATGTATTACAGAAACAAATGCTTTATTTGGGCATTGTAACATTAAGTTCACACATTGCTACTTTGGCAATAAAATTTCCCATCACGCTTACTACCGGTTTTTTGCTGCAAAAGTATGTAACTTTCACCGAATCCACCACTCGAGGACATGAGCAACTTATCAGATATTATTTGATAGCATTTATCAATTTGGGTCTCGTTTATTTAGGACTTAAACTTTTTGTGGACATACTTCATTTCTTCCCATCAATAGCCAATGCGATAGTGTCAATATTAGTTACAATTTTCAGTTATTTTTCGCAGAAAAAGTTCACTTTCAAAACCGAGTAAAAACAGGAAGTAAGCTAAAACAAAATGCCTCACAATTCATTAACAGAGAAAAAAGCTGATATCGATGTAAACCGGTTTTCGCGTTTTTGGGTCATTGTAATATTGTTGGCTTCAATCACTTTTCTTGTTTATAAACTTGCAACTTATACCAATTATAATTTACTACTCCATGAACTTAAGTCAATGCCGTTGCAAAATTTTGCTTGGCTTTTATTTACTTTTTTTCTTCTGCCTTTGAACTGGCTTACTGAATCGATAAAATGGAAAATTATTGTATCTGAAACACAGGAAATATCGCTGAAAAATGCATTAAAATCAGTGTTGGCTGGTTTTTCAACAGGTTTTATAACCCCAAATCGTGTGGGTGATTTTGTCGGCAGAATTTTATTTCTGAATCAAATTAACCAAAAAACAGGAATTATCTTAAGCTTGATAAACAGTCTGACTCAAAATATAGTAATTGCGCTTTTTGGAATTCCTGCAGCATTATTATTCTTTGCAAAAAGCGATAATCAGAGTCAAATTTCGTTGAACTATTTTATTTTAGTTAGTATCATTCTAATTCTTCTGATTCTCTTTTATATTTTCTTCCCTCGAATAAGCAGAAAAATCAAATCTGAAAAAATCGGATTATTTATAAAAGGTATCAACAATTATTCTTATCAAAAACAACTCAATATAATTCTTTTTGGTGTGATAAGATTTGTAATTTTCTCAGTTCAGTTTTACGCGATGCTATGCTTTTTTGGAGTTCAAATTAATGTATATGAAGCATTTATTGCCATTCCTGCCAACTATCTGTTTGTTACCTTCACGCCATCGGCAGGTTTTTCCGAACCCATTATCAGAAGTTCTTACGCAGCATTTTTTGTTGGAGAATTCTCTCCCCAAACTTTAGGTATCATACTGTCAGGTACCGGAATTTGGTTAATAAACTATGTTATTTCTATGATAGTCGGTAATATTTTCATTATAGGAGCTAAAAAAAATAGAGAGCAAAGTGAACAACCTTAGTAGTTTAATAAAAAACCGCACAACAAAATATACGTGAATGTTGTTTTGATATAAGTTTATTCACTTACAAAATCTTTTATTATATGAA
>CAZDSY010000041.1:0-23072 GCA_964508285.1 uncultured Paludibacter sp. | reverse complement strand
TCAGTAATATCTTCGATAATTAATTTTAATAATTCATCCTGAATTGTTGTGAATAATGTATTGCTGTCAAATGTTCTGAAAGCCGAATAACTTTTTTCAAAATCTTCATCAGGGATTTTTTTGTTACTAAAGCGTACATTTATCGTTACTGTTAGTTTCGTTTGAGAAGCATAAGTGTCGGCACTGATAGCTAATGGAGTAAGTTGATAACCTGTAATTTCACCTTCGAGATGCAAATCGCCTCCACGCTTTAGTATTTGTAAACGTGTTTGTTTGGTGTAAGTATCTCTGAGACTTTCGGAAAATTCCTGTGCAAGTGGCGCATAGACCAACTCAGCTGTGTTTGTGAAGTCAGCAATAGATATTGAACGGGTTTTCGAATAATCGATGGAAGCTCCGTTAAATTTATAGGATATTGAACAGGAAGATAACTGAATTAAAATCAGAAGGATGAATATCTTCTTAAAAATCAGTAATCGCTTTTTTAAATGTTTATTCAATTCCATATTCCTTTATTTTACGATAAAGTGTTCTTTCCGAAATTCGTAGTTCTTCAGCAGCTGCTTTACGTTTACCCTTATGCTTATCAAGTGCCGATTTAATCATTTGTCGTTCCATATCCGTTAAACTAAGTGGTTTGGTTTCGGCAATTTCATACGTTTCCAAGTCGTCGTCTTGTATTATCTCTGCATCATCAATGTTTCTTATTTGTTTTTCACGTGGTTTATCAAAGAAATCATTATTAA
This sequence comes from uncultured Paludibacter sp., assembly GCA_964508285.1. GTDB lineage: Bacteria > Bacteroidota > Bacteroidia > Bacteroidales > Paludibacteraceae > Paludibacter. The sequence continues at coordinate 22,326 of CAZDSY010000041.1, read as the reverse complement.
CAGATGGTTTAATTATATTATCAGAATGATTGATAATATTTGGTTTGAACATATTTTCCGATTTATGTTCATTTGAATATTGTCCAGCCATAATTTCGTTCACAAGTTTTTTCAGGTCATTCATATCTTTTTTCATATCAAAAAGTACCTGATAAAGAATTTCTCTTTCGCTGTTAAACGATTTTGCGTCAGAAACAGAAGAACGCAATAAAGCAGGTAACCGTTCCATTTCGTTTTTTGGAAGGTATTGATTTAAAATATGTGCATTGATTTCTCTTTGTTGTTCAATTACTGAAATTTGTTCAGTAATATTTTTAAGCTGACGCACATTCCCATTCCAATAATAATTCGTAAGTAAGACCTTAGCATCATCGGTAAGTCTTACAGGCTGCATACGGTATTTTTCAGAAAAATCCGATGCAAATTTCCTGAATAAAAGTACAATATCTTCTTTGCGTTCTCTGAGCGATGGAACATGTATTGGTACTGTGTTAAGGCGATAATATAAATCTTCACGAAATTTACCATCGTACGTTGCCTGCATCATATTCAAATTAGTGGCTGCAACTACTCTTACATTTGTTTTTTGTGTTTTCGATGAACCAACTTTAATAAATTCACCGGTTTCGAGAACACGTAACAACCTCACCTGAGTGGATAGTGGCAATTCGCCTACTTCGTCCAAAAAAATAGTACCTCCATCGGCTACTTCGAAATACCCTTTACGATCGGCAGTGGCTCCGGTAAAGGAACCTTTCTCGTGTCCGAAAAGTTCAGAATCGATTGTGCCTTCGGGAATCGCACCGCAGTTTACTGCAATGTAAGGACCATGTTTTCGGTGACTGTAATAATGTATAATTTGTGGAAAATTTTCCTTCCCGACACCGCTTTCGCCGGTAATAAGCACAGATAAATCGGTAGGTGCCACTTGTACTGCTATATCTATGGCTCGATTCAGAAGTTCCGATGTCCCGATAATTCCAAACCGTTGCTTTACTGCTTGTATTTCTGATGGTTGCATAAACTAAAATCAAATGTACTGAAAAAATGACATAATACTGACAAAATTAATGCATTTTTAAAAAAAATCAAGTTTAAAAATTAAAAAAATCATGTTATTAATGTAATTACAAATAAAACATTATCCAAACTACATAAATATTGAATGTATTTGAGACAAAAAATTTTTAGTATTCAGTAATTATACTTTGGATTTGCATTTGCATTAAAAACAACTGAATAATTGGTAAGAACAAACAGTTAGAGAGTAAAATATTAAATTCAACGTTACACACTCAGTTGAACAGAAACACATGAAACTACTCCTGCAGTTTCAGTACGCAAACGACTTTCACCTAAAGTCACGGGAATAAATCCCTCGGATATAGCAGTTTCAACTTCATCGATGCTAAAGTCGCCTTCCGGACCTATCAGTATCAAAATGTCTTTTTGCCCTTTAAGAATAGTACTCAGCTGTTTTTTGTTCTGTTCATAACAATGGGCGATATAGCGGTTTTTTGCTTTTACAGTTTTGATAAACTGATTAAACGGAGTAAGTGGATTCAAAACAGGAAAATATGATGTTTTCGATTGTTTACTTGCCGAAATGATGATTTTTTCAAGACGTTCGTTTTTAATACTCTTGCGTTCGGAGAAACGACAAAATAAAGGTGTGATTTCATCAATACCTATTTCGGTAGCTTTTTCAATAAACCACTCAAAACGCTCAATATTTTTAGTGGGTGCAATGGCTATGTGCAGACGGTAATTTCGTTTTCCAACGTTTTGTGTAGCTTTAACAATACGAAACTCGCAGTGTTTGTGGTGTGGAAGTGTGATTTCTGCTTCGTAATATCCACCTTTCCCATCAATCACAATAATGCTTTCTCCTGCCTGCAATCTTAAAACTTTTACAGCATGTTGTGATTCTTCTTCGGGAAGAACACACGCATTGGATAAATTCGGACAGTAGAATAAAGCCATTTTTCAAGTTGACAGTTAACAATTGATAATTCACATCGGATAGTTGACAATGGAAAATTAACAATGCACAATTAATTTTCAATTATTAATTGTGCATTGTCAACGCTTAATAAATTTCGCCTTTTGCCGCAAGCAAAGTGTTTTTAAGGAGTGAAATAATGGTCATAGGACCTACACCACCAGGAACAGGTGTAATATAAGATGCTTTTGGTGCTACTTCATCAAAAGCAACATCGCCTTTAAGTTTAAAGCCCGATTTTGTTTCGGTGGTTGGAACACGGGTTGTTCCCACATCGATAATTACAGCACCTTCTTTTACCATATCACCCTTCAGAAACTCAGGTTGTCCAAGTGCAGCAATGATAATATCAGCCTGAAGACAAATTTCTTTTAGATTTTTTGTGCGACTATGACAAACCGTAACGGTAGCATCACCAGGATAGCCTTTTTGCATCATTAATGAAGCGATAGGTTTTCCTACAATATTACTGCGACCAATTACTACACAGTTTTTACCTGAAGTAGGTATTTCATAACGGCGAAATAATTCGATAATTCCGGCAGGAGTAGCTGACACGTAACAAGGCAATCCTATTGACATGCGACCCACATTGATAGGGTGGAAACCATCAACATCTTTACGATAATCAATGGATTCTATCACTTTTTGCTCCGAAATGTGTTTGGGTAAAGGAAGTTGAACAATAAAACCATCCAACTCTGGGTTTTTGTTAAGTTCGTTAATTTTTGTCAGTAATTCTGTTTCGGTAACTGTATCTTCAAATGCAATTTTTGTAGAAGTAAAACCAACCTGCTCACACGATTTTACTTTATGTGCTACATAAGTTTCGCTACCTCCATCGTGTCCAACAATAATCACAGCTAAATGTGGACGCTTTTTACCTGCTACAAGCATTGCTTCAACTTCAGCAGCTATTTCTTTTTTTATTTGTTCCGAAATGGCTTTGCCATCAATTAATTGGTACATTGTCTTAATCCTCTGAATTTATTTATTATCTTTTCTTACAGAAATTAAAAGCCATGGGCTTTGAGCAATCCATCTGTTTAAACAAAGAACGTTCTCAATCCAGGCAAAAAAAGGAACAAAAATACTATTTGATGATAAAGGGAATGGTATCCAATTCATTCCTTTTATTTCTACAATTTTTAAATTATTTAATTCAATTATTTTTTTTAGCTGATTGAGCGGGTATTCATTATACATCAAATTTTTGCGCTTTCTATGTCTTAACTTTCTTAAATAATATCTCCAACTGTTGATATTTGTAAATGTAAAAATAAAATGTCCGTCAACTGTTAATAAGTTTTCAATTTTTAAAAAAAATTCATTTTGTTTTTCAAAATAATTTATTGCTTCAATACATATAATAAAATCAAATTTTTCATCCAAATTCAAGTCAATAAAATCTTTGCATATTGTTTCTATTTCACTATTTCTGTCCTTAAGAACTGTAAGTGCTTCTATATTTATATCAATTACAACTATCCTGTTTATTTTATTTTTTAAAGGTATAGCAAATCGTCCTGAACCTCCGGCAATATCAAGACATGAATAAGAATTTTCGACATATTTATTTATAAAGTCTAATTGTCTATTAAATTTATAAAAGCCCATTCTATTGTTATATGTCTTTTTATTATTTATATCCCAAATATAATTCATAAAATAATATGATAAACATATAATTTGTTTTACAAACAGAGAATTAAAAACAATAAAATGGATTTTCTTTCAGATAATCAAATTTTTATCTCAAGAAACTTACATTAAGTAAAAAATTTTAAGAAACGCATCACAGAATTTAATATAATGTTATCGCCTTCCGATTTTAGATTTGCCATTATGCATAGTAGCCATGCGCATCATTTTACTGGTTTGTTCGAATTGTTTCAACAGTCTGTTTACTTCTACAATAGAAGTTCCACTACCTTTTGCAATACGATTCTTTCGACTTCCGTTTAACAACGATGGATTTGATCGTTCTTTTGGAGTCATGGAATGAATAATAGCTTCGATGCCTTTAAATGCATTTTCATCAATATCTACATCTTTGAGCGCTTTGCCCATTCCGGGGATCATTGCTGCGAGGTCTTTGATGTTACCCATCTTTTTGATTTGGGCAATTTGCGAAAGAAAGTCGTTGAAGTCAAACTGGTTTTTAGCAATTTTTTTCTGCAGGCGACGGGCTTCTTCTTCATCGTATTGCTCCTGAGCACGTTCTACCAACGAAACTATATCGCCCATTCCGAGAATACGATCGGCCATACGTTCGGGATAAAACACATCGAGTGCATCCATTTTTTCGCCTGTACCCACAAATTTAATTGGTTTATTTACTACCGAACGAATGGAAAGTGCAGCACCACCACGTGTATCGCCATCTAATTTGGTAAGAATAACGCCATCAAAATCAAGTCGGTCATTGAATTCTTTGGCGGTATTCACAGCATCTTGTCCGGTCATCGAGTCTACTACAAAAAGAATTTCCTGTGGTTGAATAGCTTTCTTTATCGCTGCGATTTCGGTCATCATCATTTCATCGACAGCCAAACGACCGGCAGTATCGACAATCAACACATCGTGTCCGAAATCTTTTGCATGTTTTACAGCTGCTTGAGCAATGGCTACAGGATTTTTGTTTTCTGGTTGAGAAAACACGGGCACTCCAAGTTGTTCGCCTAATACTTTTAATTGTTCAATAGCAGCCGGACGATACACATCGCAAGCCACAAGTAATGGTTTTTTGTTTCGTTTGTTTTTGAGCAGGTTGGCTAATTTTCCTGAGAATGTAGTTTTACCCGAACCCTGTAAACCTGACATTAAAATTATAGCCGGATTGCCTTTTAGATTGATGTCCACACTCTGACCACCCATAAGCTTAGCCAACTCGTCGTGTACTATTTTTACCATTAACTGTTGCGGTTTGATAGCAGTAAGAACATTTTGTCCTATTGCTTTTTCCTTAACGGTGTCGGTAAATGTTTTAGCAGTTTTATAATTTACGTCAGCATCTAAAAGAGCTTTACGTACATCTTTCAGGGTTTCGGCCACATTAATTTCGGTGATTTTACCTTCACCTTTCAGTATTTTAAATGACCTCTCCAGTCTTTCGCTTAATGATTCGAACATAATTGTAGTAATGCCCCTGCCCTTTAGGGGAATAATATGCATTAATAATTAAAAAACTCATCTGGGCAAAGGAGTTTAAAATTTGGACTACAAAGTTACAAAAATTCAAGTTATCAACAAAAAGATTATTTGCTGTTAAGGAATAGTTTATAGATAATGATTAATAGGTTTATAAGCACAATGAACACTAAGGTATCGTTTAATGTTAATTCATTCAAGTTATAATTTTTGATTATCTTTGTATCTTAATTTTTTCAGATGATAGACCGTTCAGTTTTCAACAGGAAAAAAGTAGCATTTCACACTTTAGGATGTAAATTAAATTTTGCCGAAACGTCGGCGATAGGAAAACAGTTACTTGATTTCGGATATGTAAAAACATCACCCGGCGAACAAGCAGATGTTTGCATTATTAACACATGCAGTGTTACTGATGCTGCAGATCGTAAAAGCAGACAGGCAATTAACAGAATTCACAGATTGCATCCAAACGCAGCTATTGTTGTAACAGGATGTTACGCCCAACTCAAGCCCGAAGAAATTTCTAAAATAAAGGGTGTTAATTTGGTTCTTGGAGCCAACGAGAAGTTTGAAGTTCAGGAATATCTTGATAGATTTTTTCAAACCGGAGAAAATATTATTGGCAACACCAAAATCAATAAAGTTGCTGAATTCAAACCATCAAGTTCAAAAGATGATCGTACCCGTACTTTTCTTAAAGTACAGGATGGTTGTGATTATTACTGTACCTATTGTACTATACCTTTTGCTAGAGGAAAAAGCAGAAATGCAACGATTGCTGAAACAGTAAATGCTGCTAAACAAGCTATTTTTGATGGTGCAAAAGAAATAGTTTTGACAGGTGTAAATATTGGCGATTTTGGGAAAAGCACCAATGAAGATTTCTTTGGATTAATAAAGGAACTTGACAATATAGATTCAGAAGTGCGCTTCAGAATATCGTCAATAGAGCCAAATTTGCTAACCGACGAAATAATACATTTTGTGGCTGATAGTAAACATTTTATGCCACATTTTCATATACCTCTCCAATCTGGAACAAACGAGGTATTGAAAATTATGAAGCGAAAGTATGACAGGGAACTCTTCCGACACAAAACAGAAGTAATTCGTAAAGTTTTACCGGATGCATTTATTGGTGTTGATGTTATTACAGGTGTGCGTGGCGAAACTGATGATCTATTTGAAGAATCTTGTAAATTTATTACTTCTTTAGATATTTCACAATTACATGTTTTTACTTACTCTGAGCGTTCGGGCACTAAAATGCTCGATGTGGACTATATAGTTTCAAATCAGGAAAGAAAACGTCGCAGTGATGTGCTTCATACTTTGTCTGACCGAAAAACGTACTTGTTTTACGAAAAACAAATAGGTAAAACGTTGCATGTTCTTTGGGAAGGCCGGCATCACGGAGAAAATATGTTCGGATTCACTGAAAATTATATTAAAGTTGAGCGACCATATAACAGAAGTCTTGTAAATTCAGTTGAAACTATTGCTTTGGGTGGTTGGAATAATGATAAATCGGCTTTGACTATTTGTGCTAAATAAAAGTTAAGGAATTAGGATAAAAAATTAATTACAACTTTTACTCTGATTTCGACAAAGCATACAAAAAACTTATTTTCAAATATAAAGGTTAAGAAATTGTTAGCGAAAAGAATTATCCCATGTCTTGATGTTAAAAATGGGAAAACGGTTAAAGGAGTAAACTTCTTAAACATAAAAGATGTAGGCGATCCGGTGGAACTTGGTGCTTTATATGCAGAAATGGGTGCCGATGAATTGGTTTTTCTGGATATTACAGCTACCAACGAAAAGCGTAAAACATTTGCAGAACTGGTAAATCGCATTGCAAAACATGTAAATATCCCGTTTACAGTGGGTGGTGGTATTTCAGATGTTAACGATGTTTCAGTTTTACTTTCATCAGGAGCTGACAAGGTATCAGTAAATACGGCTGCTGTTCGTAACCCAAAATTAATTAGTGAAATGGCATCTCAGTTTGGAAGTCAGTGTGTAGTTTTAGCCATCGATACTAAGTTTATCAACAATGATTGGTATGTTTTTCTGAATGGAGGCAGAATACCTACAGAAATTAAAACAACAAATTGGGCAAAACAGGCTGTAGAATTAGGAGCAGGAGAAATTTTACTTACTTCGATGAATCACGATGGTACCAAAAGTGGTTTTGCGGTCGAAATAACACGCACAATATCAGAATTAGTGAATGTTCCGGTTATTGCCAGTGGTGGTGCAGGAACAATGCAACACTTTTGTGAAGTTTTTGAGGAAGGTAAAGCTGATGCAGCTCTTGCAGCAAGCATTTTTCATTATAAAGAAATTGAAATTGCCCAACTAAAAAGTTATCTAAAAAATTGTGACATAGAAGTCCGTTTATAATAATGGAATATTTTTATCCTTATTTTTAATCTAATAAAAGGTATGAGATTGTTCATAATCAAATATTTAAAAACACTCACATATATATTTTTTCTTATTGTTGTGGTATTGGCAGGTTGTAATGATAATCCGGACAATCCCTACAAAAAAATCGAATTTAAACAGCTTGCGTCTTTCCCTCCAGGAGGAAGAGCTTCTGCGGTTAGTTTCAGCATTAATGAAAAAGGTTATGTAGCACTTGGAAGAACTAAACTGTTTGGCAATCCCGTAAAAGATGTTTGGGAATACAATCCTGAGAATGATACATGGATCCAAAAGAATAATTTTCCCGGAAAAGCACGAGTACGAGCTACTGCTGCTGTAGTAGATGGTAAAGCATACGTTGGTTTAGGATATGATCCCAATGCTGAGATATTTCAACCCGCTGCCTATTTGAACGATTGGTGGATGTATGATCCTTCAACTGATCAATGGAAACTGAAATCATTCTATCCAGGTTCTGGACGAATATCAAATTTCTCTTTTGTATATGAAGGACTGATTTACATTGGCTCTGGTTATGAGGGATTAGTGTTTACCAGTGAATTTTATTCTTATAATCCAGGAAATGATATATGGCGTAAACTTAAAGACATTCCAGCTGAAGCACGTTCCGGTCCGGTAGCATGTAGTGATGGCAACAGAATTTTTTTTGGCACTGGGTTTGACATTTTTGATTTAAATGACTGGTGGGAATATTTACCTGAGACTGATGAATGGATAAAAAGACATAATATGCCTGACAGTGGAAGAGAAAATGCGGTTGCACTAAATGTTAACGGAAGACTGTTTGTATCAACTGGTCGTAATTTTGGAGGGGAACATACAGGTGGGCATCTAAAATCTGACATAATTGAATATAATCCTGCTAAAAATCGATGGCATAAACGAGGTAATATACCTGCAAAAGGTAGAGAAAACGCTATAACATTTGTTATTGGCAACAAAGGTTATATTGGATTAGGAGATGATGATTATGAACTGATGAATGATTTATGGTGTTTTGAACCGTAATAAGAATATCGATAAAAAATATTTATCTAAGTGATGATACAAAAAAAATATTTACTCTCGTTTATTTTTTCCTTGTCAGTTGTATTTACTATTGCACAAACCGATACCATAAAATACGATGTTTCTTTAACTACAATTACATCTACAGGAAAGTATTCTCCTTTCTGGTTTGGTGCACGCAACTATGGTTTGATTTCTACAGCTCCAACCAATGCATTAGCATCGGTAAAAATATTAAAAGATTTCGGAGAATCTCAACATAATGTGGATTATAAATTTCTCATAAATGCTGTTTCGCATGCTGACAATTTTAAAAAGGAAGTTCTTCTCCATGAATTATACGCAGGTATAAAAGTATGGCTATTTACTTTCTCAGGAGGTTTTAAAGAAGAAATTCTTGGTAATCAGGACTCAACATTATCAGCAGGTGGTTTTATGTATTCACAAAATGCAGCACCCATACCTAAAGTTTCGTTGCATATCGAAAGATTTAAACCCCTACCAAATGCCAACGATATAGAAGTTAAAGGCGGAGTTTCACACGGTTGGTTTAACGATAATGTGTATGTACAAAATATGCTTTTTCATCATAAATATCTTTATCTTCGAATAAAATATCCGGAACAACGGCTTTGGTTCGAATTTGGTCTTGATCATTCGGTACAATGGGCAGGAAATTTTCCGGATGGAAGTACAACCAAAGCAAATTTCTCAAACTTTAAAAAAGTTTTTTTTGGACAAGGAGGAGGAATGGAATCAGTTCAATCTGAAAAAATTAATGCTTTGGGAAATCATCTTGTATCCCAAAGTTTGAGAGTGGAAAGTTATGTTGGCGATTTTAAAGTTAATGCATACTGGCAAAATCTTTCAGAAGATGGACCTATTATTCTGCTTTGGAATACCATGAATATACGTGATGGTGTTTGGGGTTTATCCGTAAAAAACAAGGATTTCCCATATCTAAAAGGATTTTTGTATGAATATATTAGCACCACCGACCAATCTGGTCCATATCATGATAAAGATGGTGTAATTTATGGCGGTAACGACTGGTATTTCCATAATGGGATATATTTAACTGGTTGGACTTACCGTGGCAGAACTTTGGGTACACCGCTAATTACTTCACCGATTTATAATGAAAATTATACAGGCGGTAATTTCAGTGTTTTAAATACAAGAGTAACAGCACATCATTTAGGTTTTGAAGGAAATATAATTGGTTACGATTATAAATTACTTACTACATATACAAAGAATTACGGTTTATATATAAATCGTTTTCCTGAAATGAAACCAAACACTTCTTTATTATTGGAGATAAATAAAAGATTTCAGAAACTAGGAGGGTTTGAAGCAAAATTTTCGTTGGGAGCTGATTTTGGAACTTTATTCGGGAATACGATAGGAGGAATGGTTACTATCAGAAAAACCGGAAATATTTTTAAATACTGATTCACCCAATAAACCCATAAAAAACTATTATTGCGATGTTAAGTAGCAATACATAAAACGGAATACCGGGTGAAGATAATTTTAGTTCAGCGTTTTCTTTAGAAAAATATTTAAGCAAATTAAAACAAAACAAACCGGCGAAAATCCCAACAATAAAACCACCTATAATATCTCCGGGATAGTGAACTCCAAGATAAATGCGAGAATAACCCGTAATTAAAGCCCAAAAAAAAACTGAAATTGTAAAAATATAATTTCTGAAAAGTAAGGATGTTAGGACTGCAAAACCCATTGCATTTGCTGCATGCGAAGAGACGAATCCGTATTTTCCTCCTATATAACCATTAACAATATGCACTAATTCACCTAAGGATTCATCTCGCGAAGGTCGTAAACGTTGTACTAGTTCTTTAATCAGAGCAGATGAAACCAAATCAGCAATGGTTACCGCAACTATCAGACTTAATATTACCCATAGCGATTTACGTCCTGATATTTTTATAATCTGATAAATTACACCAAGATAAAATGGTATCCAAATAAATTTTTCACTGTATAGAAACATGAAATTATCAAAATACGCATTATGCAGACCATTCAGTGTAAAAAACAAAGACTTATCTACATTTTTTATTATTTCAATAATTTCCATCATTTATTCTTTATATATTTTCAATGTTAGTTGTTTCAATCCAGCCTTTATCGCCATTTCCAATTGTAATTTCACTCCATTCGCCAAGTGAACTTTTTACTTTTACTTTTGTGCCTTCATGCAATTGGAAAAGATCAGTACCACTCCGATCGGGCGAACTTTTTACTATTACCACTCCGGTCATAATAATTGCTTCTTTATGGTTAAGCATTTGATTCTTTCTTATACCGGAAAAAACAAAAGTTACAACACAAACTGAAAGTGTAAGAACTCCTGCATAAAAAGAGGATTTACGCATCGAACGAGTTCGTGAGAATAAAAATAAAAAAACAGAAAATAAAGTCAAAATGAATAACACAACACTAATGTAAAACCAACTATCAGAATGAAGTATTCTTACGAGATTGTCAACCCATTCTTTAATAAAAAAATCCGGTGTTTGAACAATATTATCGATAACTTTTGTTCTGGCAAGTTCAAGATTATTTTTGGCATCATCGAAATTTGGTTTTATTTTAAGAGCTCTTTCATAATTTAAAATTGCAAGAGCCGTTTCATTCATTTTATAATAACAATTACCAATATTATAATACAGTTCCGCCGATTCGCCTTTTGATTTTAAAACAGTTTCATATTTTTCTATAGCTGCTTTAAAATCATTATTTTTGTAAAGAGTTGCTGCTTTTGCAATATCATCTTGAGCAACAAGCGATATTACTCCCCAAAAAGCAGTCATTGTTGTTACGATTAAATATTTAAAATTATGTTTTTTCATTAATTTATGATTATTAAATATTTATCTTTTGTTAAGTTCTTCTTCAAGATTACTAATCACTTTTATTGTATCGTTGTAAAGATTCCCCATTTCTTCTTGTCCTCTGGAAGGAGCATAACGTGCAAATTCACAAGTATTTAGTATCTCGGTAAGTTGATTTATTAATTCAGCATCAATATTTTTTTTGCTTAGCTCAGCTACTACATTCCCTTTGTTAAGCATAGCGACAGGTATGTTTAACTTATCGCTTAAGTATGTCCATACAGCTTTCAGCACTTCTTCGTAGAAACTCTCTTTTTTTCCTTCATTTAATAACTTTCCTGCATGTTTCAATCTTTTCACTGCCACCTTGTTTGCTTTTTTATTTTTCACGTATTCGATATTGGCATTATCTCTGATCGTTTTACGGAAAATAAAAAATAAAATTAATGATATTAGTAAAGGTATTAAATAAAGCAGCCATCCAAACGTTGAACCGAAGATAAACCTGGATGTTTTAGTAAAGCGGACATTTCCGGTAAAAATGTACCGAATATCCTTCCCAAGTTGTTTAATGTCTTCTTTCCCTGTGAAATTTCCGGAGACAATCTGATTGTCGGAACCAGTTCCTTTCAGCACTTCAATATTATAATCGGGAGTACGAAGTGTTTTATACGATTTACTTTGAATATCAAAATATGAAAATTCAGCCGAAGGAATACTGTATTTACCCTGATGACGTGGTATAACCATATATTCAATGGTTTTTGTGCCTGAAATACCATTTGCTGTTGTTTTAAAATTGTTTACAACTTTAGGGTCATAAACATCAAAACCATCAGGAAACTTAATTTCAGGATTTTTTATCAACTTCATGTTTCCGTTTCCAGAAATAACAACCTTCATTGTAATTGCATCGTTCGCACTTACTTTTTGGGATGATATAGTGCTGCTCAGTGTAAAATCGCCAACTGTTCCACTGAAAGCAGCCGGTTTTCCGGCAGGTAAAGCTTTTACATTAATACGAACTGATGGAGCCAGAATTGTACGCGAAACATTGGTGTAGGAATCAAAAAAATCATCAAAAATACTACGTATAGCTGCGCGGTTTTGCACACGTATAATTGCTTCAAAATTGGCACGATCAATCATAATTTCGCCTGAACGTTGTGGGTACAGTAAAACCTGATAAAGCACAACTGTTCCATAATTCCGACCGTTATAGTTTTCGTATGAAAATTGTTTATTCTGAGATTGTTCAATATCTTGTTTTAAAAATCCCTGAAAATCTGGCATTTTTTTGTTATTTACACTCACTACATCGACCAGTGTATATAACTTATAAGTGAGTAATACAGCTTCTTGTTCGTAAACATCAGCTTTTGATAAAGAAGTACGAATGAAAACTTCATCGTCGGAAACTGCTTTTGAGGAAGCGCCTGAAGACTGCGATTGTTGATTTTGTTTGGATGCGGATGCATCATCGGCAGGTAATACTTTGATAGTTAGAGTGTTGGTTGTATACTTATCTCCTCCAACAATAATGCTTGCTGGAGATATAGTGTAGGTTCCGGTTTTCGATGCTAAAAGAGTGTATGTGTATGTTATTGACACTGATGAAGTAGCTTTACCATTAATGACCTGGTAACTCGAGCTGCGAGATTCAAAGGGACCTGCAAGAATCTCAAAATTATTGATTTCAGGCACCCTTAAATCCTTTCCGGTTGCATTAACAGTATAAACCAACTGAAATGGTTTGTCAACAATAACAGTTGAAGGTGCTGATGCTGTAAAACGAACAGGATCATCCGCCATCAACGGTATTACTCCGGTTACTAAAAATATGAAAGTTATAATTCTTAATTTCATCTTTATATAATTGTTTGAACAAAGAGTAACGAAAATAATTAGTTAGGAGTTACGAGAAATTAATGAAACATAAAACACTGAAAAACTAAAACTTCCAAACTTTAAACTAAAAAAATTACCAGTCTTTTTCAGCACTTTTTCTACTTTTAACCGTTTGTTTCTTGGCTTTTTCCATGGTGTTTTTTTCATCCTGTTCTAAAGCCTGAAGAATTTGTTGTGCATTTTCTTTCGACATTTTTGGTTGCTGGGGTTGTGGTTGTTGTTCAGGTTTTTCCTGTTCTTTATTTTGATTCTGATCGTTCTTTTTATCCTGATTTTTTTGTTGCTGTTGTTTTTTTAACAGACTTTGAGCATAAGCAAGATTATATCTTGTATCGTTATCCGAAGGATTTGCTTTCAGTGCATTCTTATATGCCTGAATACTTTCCTCAATTTTTTTTTCAGAGATAAGTGCATTCCCTGTATTATGCAGAGCTGCAGCAAGTTTTGTTTTATCATCTTTATGCAAGGCTATTGCATTCTGATATTGCTCAAGCGCTTCGGTATATTTTCCCTGTCGGAAAAGCGCGTTCCCAAGGTTATAGTTAGCTTCAAAGGATTTATTGTTTTTTAATAATCCTTTGCGGTACGATACTTCGGCATCTGTATATTTTCCGGCTTTGTACTGTTTATTACCAGCTCGCACATCATTACTTTCTGTTTGTGCTGATGTAAAAACATTGTTACATAAAATTACATTTATGATTACAAAGTATTTTAATAATGACTTATTTTTCAGCATATTTTTTTTAAAAAGTGCTTAGTTTTTTATCAATTTTTCTTTTAGATCAAAAATTTTGAGTCTGCTAAGACGTTTATTCCTGCGTTCGAATACAAATAATTCAATAAAAAGCAGGATCAATGCAAGTATGGCAAAAGATTGAAACTGTTCATTATAATCGGAAAACACCTGCGACGATAAATCGGATTTTGCAAGTTTGTCCAATTCTTTGCTTACCATTTTGTAAGCACTGTTAGAATTATCAGCCCTTACATACACACCATTTCCGGCAGCCGCTATGTTGCTACACATGGCTTCGTTAAGTTTTGATACAACAACGTTTCCGTTATTATCTTTCCTGAAACTCAAGGTTCCTTCAATAGGGATAGGTGCACCTTCGGGTTTTCCCATACCAATTACATGTACATTAATTCCTTCGCCAACTGCAAGCTTAGCAGCACCAATTGCATCGTCTTCGTGATTTTCACCATCGGTAATGAGAATTATCGCACGTTTAGTTTCGCTTTTTTTACCAAATGATTTAATAGCGAGATCGATAGCAGATCCGATAGCTGTCCCTTGACGGGGAACAAGTTGTGGCGATATGGTAGAAAGAAACATTTTTGCAGATATATAATCGGCTGTAATCGGTAACTGGGTATATGCATCACCGGCAAATACTATCAGACCCACTTTATCGTTCTTCATATCATCAACAAGTTTGGCTAGTACCTGTTTTGCTTTTTCAAGTCTGTTGGGCAAAATATCCTGAGCCATCATTGAATTAGAGACATCGAGTGCGATCATTACTTCAATTCCTTTGCGCTTCACTTCTTCCATTTTGGTCCCGAACTGAGGCTGCGCTATCACTACAGTCATTAATATAATTACAGTAATTTGAATCCAGAATTTTACATGTGGACGTACATGGGAAACATTTGGCATAAGTTCGGCAAGTAGTTCGGGATTACCAAACAAACGGATATTTTGTTTCTTTTTATGAACATTATATATGAATACCCCAATTAGTAAAGGTATTATAAATAAAAAATACAGATATTCGGGATGTGCAAATCTGAACATTGGTTTATAAATCAGAATATATTACTAAAATTTTTCTATATGAAATATTATTTGATTTTGAAAACGTTATTGTATTATGGCGATTTTCTGAAAACAGTATTACGTAATAAAATTTCAGTCAACAACAATAAAAATGCTGCCAGTGCAAAAAGATAATATTCTTCATTTTTCTTATTGTATTCTTTTACACTGATTTTGGTTTTTTCCATTTGGTCAATTTCCTGATAAATATTACGCAATTTGTTATTATCAGTTGCTCTGAAGTATTTTCCTCCAGTCATTTCAGCAATGTTTTTAAGCGATTCCTCATCAAATTCTGAATCCATTTGCTGATATTGAATACCGAGTGGTGTTTGTACAGGGATATTGACCATACCATATGACCCCACTCCAATAGCATAAACCCTTATGCCGAATGATTTGGCAATTTCAGCCGCTGTAATCGGAGCAATGTCGCCACGATTGTTTGAACCATCGGTTAATAAAATGATAACTTTCGACTTGGCTTTACTGTCTTTAATGCGGTTAACCGCATTTGCCAAACCCAAACCTATTGCTGTTCCATCCTCAATCATTCCGTATTGTATGGCATTAAATAGATTTACTAAAACAGCATGATCGGTTGTGAGCGGACATTGTGTGAAACTTTCGCCTGAAAAAACTACCAAACCTATGTTATCATTCGGACGAGATAAAATAAACTCTATTGCAGTTTTTTTAGCTGCTTCGAGTCGGTTCGGTTTCAAATCTTCAGCCATCATTGTGCCTGAAATATCCAGCGTTACTACAATATCAATTCCTTCGGTACTCTCTGTTCGCCATGAATTTGATGCCTGTGGACGCGCCAATGCCAAAATTAAAAACACAAGCGAGAGCATTCGAAGTATAAACAGTATATGCATAAATCTAAGCCTGTTACTTTTAGGGATCTTCTGCAACATCTGATTTGAGGAAATCAGAAGGCTGGCATCAGAATTATACATTTTACGAATATACCAAATCACAGCAGGTATAATCAGTAACAAAAGGAAAAGATATTCAGGATTATGAAAAGTCATTTTTTGATAACTTAAAACTTACAATTAAACAATTTCATTTTTCAACAGTGCTCATGTTTTGATCATATCAATTCTTTTCAAAATTTCCTATCATTTATAATTTTAGGATTTTTGAGGATTTTCCTGTGCTTCATTATGTATTTCATCCGGTAATTTGGTTTCATTTACAAAATTATATGCATTGGATAGACTCAGTTCATGTTCATCGGGAATAGCTTTCCATTTTGCAAATTTTACCAAATCGGCCAGTGAAAGTATTTGACGCAATTTATAAAAAGTTTCCTTTTTATCAGAGTACATAAAACGCAAATGCTCAAGTATTTCATCCGAAGTCATTTCCATTGCAGTAACTCCAAAAACTTTTTCAATATAAACACGTATGACATCTGTTAGTTCTGTATGATACTCTTTATCGCGATTGTGTTGCCAAGGTTTTTCCTGTTTAATTTTATCAAGCGCAGCAAGTGCAACAACATGAGCCGGCAATTCAGGTTCAGTTTTCTTGATTTCGAATACAGGTTTTCGCTGAATAATACGTCTGATAAGCACATATATTAAAAATGCAAGTACAAGCATTAAAATTCCGAAAAGTACTTTCAGCAAAAAACCTTTCCAGTCGAATTTCGGATTAAAAACATCTTTTATATCGGCTAAAGTATTTGAAGCAGTGTCAATTACATAGGGCTGTACTATTTTTACTGAGAGAGATTTGGACCAAACAGTATCGTTATCGTACACAAAAGGAAATGGAGGAATGTAAAGTAAAGAATCTTCAAATGCAGTTACAGTATAACGTTGGTTAATTAAAAGATGTCCATCCTGAGATTGAACAGTGTCTGATTTTACTTTTTCTACCAGTTCCAGACCTCCGGGAATAGTGTCGGAAAACAACGGAGTTTTCACATGTTGACCTTTTCCTTGTGAAATTTCAAAAGTTAATTGGGTTTGATTACCAATCCACATTACAGTAGAATCAATTCGGGCATTTACTGTAACCGGTTGTGATGATAAGCTTTGAATTAAAAGCGAAGAAAAAATCATCAAACACAATATCTTAAAATCTTTTATCATTTTATTATAAAAATTCTTTACACTTTTTATCTCAATTTATGCTCTCATTTTGAAAAGTTTCATCAATGCTTTCACATAGTCGTCGGATGTACTCATTGATACCGAATCTACACCGGCTTTTGTAAAAATCTTCTGCAAGGTAAGCTGACTTTCTCCCCATGCATGTTTATATGTAGTTCGAAGACGTTTATCAGAAGTATCAACCCAGATACGTTTACCTGTTTCGGCATCGCGGAGTTTTATAAGTCCCACATCTGGTAATTCAGTTTCTCTGATATCGTAAACCTGTAATGCAACAACATCGTGTTTACGATTAGCAATGGTTAGTTCTTTGTCGAAACCTGAATCAATAAAATCTGAAATTATAAACGCAGTTGAACTCTTTTTAATGGCGTTTGTAAAATAACGAAGCGCCATCCCGATATCTGTTTTGTTACTTACTGGTTGAAAATCAATCAATTCTCTTATAATGTGTAAAACATGTTTTCGACCTTTTTTGGGGGGAATGAATTTCTCAATTCTATCAGAAAAGAAAATTACACCAATTTTATCGTTATTTTGAATCGTAGAAAATGCCAGTGTAGCAGCCACTTCAGTAAAAATATCTTTTTTGTATTGTGTTACCGTACCAAAGTCGCGACTGCCTGAAACATCAATGAGCAATACTACTGTAAGCTCGCGTTCTTCTTCAAAAACTTTAATATAGGGATGTCCGAAGCGAGCTGTAACGTTCCAGTCGATGGATCGAATATCATCTCCATACTGGTACTCACGCACTTCGGCAAAGGTCATACCACGCCCTTTAAAAGCGGTGTGATATTCACCCGCGAAAATATTCTTCGAAAGACCACGTGTCTTGATTTCGATTTTCCGTACTTTCTTTATTATTTCGCTTGTTTCCACTTTTTCATTATTGATTATTTTATCAATTGTCAGAATTCAAAATGTCTCCAATTCCTAACTCCGAACTGTCAATTATCAACTATCAACTAAATTAAGGAACCTCTACTGTATTCAGAATTTCAGTAATTATTTCCTCGGTGGTCATGTTGTTGGCTTCGGCTTCATAGCTTAATCCAATTCGATGACGAAGTACATCGTAGCATACCGCACGAATATCTTCAGGAATTACATAACCGCGACGTTTTATAAATGCGTAAGCACGCGCAGCAAGGGCTAAATTTATGGAAGCACGAGGAGATGCACCAAAGGAAATCATTTCTTTAAGCGGTTCAAGTCCATAATCCTGTGGGAAACGTGTTGCAAATACAATATCTACGATGTAACGTTCAATTTTCTCGTCTATATAAACCTGCTGAACAACTTCGCGGGCTTTAACTATATCCTGAGGAGTTAATACAGGAGTTACAATGGGTTTATTGTTACCTATATTCTGACGAATAATAAGTTTTTCTTCTTCTTTCTTCGGATAGTTGATAACAACTTTGAGCATGAAACGGTCAACCTGAGCTTCTGGGAGGGGATAGGTTCCCTCTTGTTCTATTGGGTTTTGGGTGGCAAGCACCAAAAATGGATCGTCGAGTTTATAAGTATGGTCACCAATAGTAATCTGACGTTCCTGCATTGCTTCGAGCAAAGCACTTTGTACTTTTGCCGGAGCGCGGTTTATCTCATCGGCTAAAATCAAGTTTGCGAAAATAGGGCCTTTTTTAATGCTGAATTCTTCTTTTTTCTGACTGTAAATCATAGTACCAATCACATCGGCCGGCAGCAAATCGGGAGTAAACTGAATGCGACTGAAATCGCATTTAACCAATTGTGCCAGTGTTCTGATTGCAAGCGTTTTTGCCAATCCCGGAACACCTTCAAGTAAAATATGTCCATCCGACAAAAGACCAATAAGCAAGGATTCTACAAGGTGTTTCTGACCTACAATAGTTTTGTCCATGCCCATAATAAGCGCATCGACAAATGAACTTTGTTTTTCGATACGTTCGTTAAGTTCCCTGATATCAACAGTTTGATTCATAATTTATATGATTTATTTTTTTGAATTTTCGTGGAGCAAAGATAATGTTAAAAACATGGGTTAAAGTTCTGGTTTAATAACTATTAACCTGAATTTAGATAATTAAGTGTTGCATTATGAATGATTTTAGTTGGCTTAAAAAATTATGAGGAAAAACAAAAGAATACTGCATTATCCGAAAAACAATGCAGTATTCTTTATGATCGTTAATTAATAGCGTTTTGAAAAAAAACTTATTTTCTCAAATATTTCTTTTCCAGCTCTTTAGCTTTAACTAAGCTCTCAGGATTATTTAAATCAATCAGTTTGCTGTCGAGTTTTGGGATTTTAATTTTTGTTCCAACAGGAACATTGTCCGGATTTTTAATAATATCCTTGTTTGCTTCATAAATATAAACCCAGAAATACTTGCTTCCGTAATATTTGCGTGCATAAATTGTTAGTCGGCTTCCTTCTTGCATTGTTTCGGTAGCAAGTAATGTGTTCTGTACAGGTAGATATTCTTTTTTAACTTCAATTGGTTGCGGTTTAACAGTTTCTTTTTTAACATCAACTATTTGTTGTTTCGGTGATTCTTTTTTTGTTTCAACAATTTGATTTTTACCTGTTTCTTTATTAGTTATAACCTGTTGTGGTTTCGTGGTTTCCTTTTTAACTTCTAATGTTTGTTTTTTCGGTGATTCTTTTTTTGTTTCAACAGTTTGAATTTTACCTGTTTCTTTATTAGTTATAACCTGTTGTGGTTTCGTGGTTTCCTTTTTAACTACTAATGTTTGTTTTTTAGGTGATTCTTTTTTTGTTTCAACAGTTTGAATTTTAACTGTTTCTTTATTTGTTATAACTTGTTGTGGTTTCGCAGCTTCATTTTTTAGTTCGAGAGTTTGTGATTTAATAGGTGTCTTAATATCTTGTGTTAACTTTGATTTAGCTGAATCATTCCTTCCCAAAATTTTGCTGCTGTCTTTTATATTTTTTTTATTATTATCTACTAATTCAGACACTTTATTTTCAGTCAATGTTTTCAGTAAATTTCGTGCAATTTCAAAAGTTCGGGGATTCCTTGTGTCAATTAACATGGAGTCTAAAACCGGTATTTTCAGAGGTGTTCCTCGTTTAATATTCCATATATCAGGAATTTCCTTTTTATTAGCATCGTAAATATAAATCCAAAATGCAGAATGACCATAATATTTTTCGGATAAGCTATAAATTGTTCTATCTCCTGTTAATCTTTCAATTGTAAATAACACTTCATATTTTCTGTTTTTATTCAGTAGATTTTCATAGAACAAATCATCAGGGCTCTTTAAAATAGTAGTTTGATTTGATTTGGTACTGTCTTCAGGTAAAATAATCACATTATGCGCAACTTTTTGTTCCGGCATAAAAGATTCAATTTTACTATTAACAAATTTATAAATATCCAAATTGAAACAGTAAAGAAATACAATTGCAGCAACCATAACAGAAGGAACTGCTATCCACCAAATATTTATTTTGTGTTTTGGGATGTCAATGGGCTCCTGTTTGCTTGTTATTAACGTTATAATATTATCTGATTTTACATTTGAAGATTCTTCGACTTGATTTTCAACTTGGTCAGGCTGAGATTGATTCAGTTGACTTTGCTCTTGCTCAATATGCTTTTGGCTCAAAACTTCGTGTTGTTCAATTGTTTCTTCAACTGCATCAGCTATGGGCAAAAATTCTACTTCAACAGCATTTTCTGAGGCTTCAGAATTAATTGATTTAATTTCTGCATTCGCTAATACATTCGTTTCAGAAAGATTTATTTTTCCCAAATCTGAATCAACCGTATTATCTATATCATTAATATCAACAGGCAAAGTATCAATTTCTGATTTAATGTCATTTTTTTTGTTTAGTTGATTTATTTCAGATAGTATATTTTTTATTTCAAGTGCTTGTTCGTTAATAATACGCAAAGGACCGTTTTCAGTAATTTGTTCAGTCTGTGTTCCGTCCAGTTCAATGGGAAACAGATGTGCAAAAGGCTCATTGACAAGTTCTTTAAGACTTTCCTCCGGAACAAAAACAATCTTGTTATAACCTTCGATAATTATTTCTTCACCTGTATTAACATTAATACTTTTTCGGGGGTTGTTCCATTGCATTTTTAGAGTCCCGAAATTCTTAATTTTTACTGGTTCACCTGCTTTTAAAGTATCTTCTATAATTGGCAATAATACTCTGAAGAACTCTTCAGTCATTTTTTTGCTTATGGATAATCTTGCAGAAATCAGATCGACAATTTCCTGAATATTTATTTTTTCGTTGATCATCCTAAATTTCTTTATTAATTTTTTCTTTCAACGTATTACTTTGTTTAAAATTTACAACGAGCTTAGGTGGAATTAATGTACGCACCTGAGTTGCAGGATGTACTGATAATCTTTCTTCTTTTTTACGAACCTCAAAATTTCCAAAATTATGCAAACCAATAGTATTGCCTTCGCTTAATTGCTCACGAAATATCTGCACCATAGTATCCAGAATATTTTCAACTTCCGGCTTTTTTAGGTTCATTTTCGATGCGATTGCTCCAACTAATTCTTTCTGATTCATAATATAATTAATGTTTTGTGTTTCCTGTTTTGGGTTACTTAAAGTATTGGTTCAAAACTTCAATTTTTCCAATCAAAAAACTTTAAAAATCTTCGATGTTAAAAAATTTTGTCAACTGTAACTATCTATCGTCAATTATCAATTATCAATTATCAAACTCTCAACTACTTTCCGTACAAATCAAATTCAGAAGCACTAACAATTTCAGCCAAATAAAAGTTTCCAACACTTACATTTTGAGTGTTCGCAGGGATTAATACTTCAGGATCGACCTCAGGTGAATCGAATTCCGAGCGACCAACAAAATTTTCTCCTTCGAGTCTGTCGATAATAATTTTCAACTTTTGCCCTACTTTTTTCTGATTCAATTCATTTGATATGTTTTGTTGCAAGGTCATAATTTCATTTAAACGTTCCTGTTTTACTTCATCGGG
>CAZDSY010000040.1:0-23626 GCA_964508285.1 uncultured Paludibacter sp. | reverse complement strand
TAGTCGTTATGCGCATGAAAATCGAAATGTAAATTAGGATACCTTTCAATCATTTTAGTGCAAAACAAACGTGTTTCATCGGGATTAAGCACACCAAGGGTATCAGGTAACATGAATCGCAGAATATTTTCATTTTTCAGCCCATCAACTATTTGATAAACATATTCTTCCGAATCACGCATACCATTCGACCAGTCTTCTAAATATACATTTACGGCAATTCCCATTTCACGGGCATTTGCAAGTACAATTTTTATATCGGCAATGTGTTCATCAACAGTTTTCCGTAAT
The DNA here is from genome assembly GCA_964508285.1 of uncultured Paludibacter sp. Classification (GTDB taxonomy): domain Bacteria; phylum Bacteroidota; class Bacteroidia; order Bacteroidales; family Paludibacteraceae; genus Paludibacter. The sequence goes on along the minus strand of CAZDSY010000040.1, from coordinate 23,335 downwards.
TGGTAAGTACAATGTTTCTGTGAACCCTTGCAAAGAAGATTAATAACTTCACAACCGGCTTCTTTAATCCATTTAAGTGAAGTATAACCATCTACAAATCCAAGTACTTCAACTTTGTGAATATGTCCATTTTTACGAGCCCATTCAGCCACTCGTTTTACCGATGCATATTCACCCTCAGAAACTCGAGCAGAAGCAATTTCAATACGGTCAACACAAAGTTCCTCTAATAAAAGACGTGCAATGCTTAACTTTTCCTGCGAAGCAAAAGAAACGCCTGAAGTTTGTTCGCCATCCCGTAGAGTAGTATCCATTATTTCTATTGAATAAGTCTCAGGAACTCGATCGACGGAATTATACAGATAATTCTTATTGAGTTGATTTGTATCTGTCATATATTTTTTTATTGCAAACCGTTAATTATTTCTTCAATTGATATTTCATACTCTGATACATCGCATCCAAAAAATTTCATTTCGGCTGCCTTTTCTTTTGTAAATGTAAAATAAGTGCATTCAGCACTGGCACATAACTCATTGTACTGATTAAAAATTTCAGCTTTTATTGTAGCTATGTTTCTTTTCAAATTCAAAAGAGAAGCCTTTACTATCAAGTATTTATCAGTAGTATAAAGAGCTTTGCGGAAACGAACATCAATTTTAGACGTTACCCCGGTTGTTTGCAACTTACGTGCTACTGTCCAGGCTGCTATTTCATCCAACAATAATGACTGTATGCCACCGTGTAAAGTATTGTGCCAACCCTGATATCGAGATTCGGGTTTCCAAACTGAAACAATTTCATCTCCATCTTCATAAAAAATCATTTTAACCCCGGCATTATTGTTTGGAGAACAACCAATACACAAATAATCAGGTAATTGCAACCAGGGATTTTGTAATTTTCTCATGTTACTCTGAAATTGCTATTTTAGAAGTTGAATTTCAATGATATTATTCAATTCTTAAAACTAGAAATTTCAGAAAACAACCCGATTTTTTTCAAATTCAAGAATCAAATCCTTTTTGCTTAGCAAGTAATCAATATCATCCAGACCATTGAGCAAACATTCTTTTTTGTATGCGTTAATTTCAAAGAATTCTGATTTACCATTTGCATTATTTTTTATTGTCTGATTTTCTAAATCGACAGTAAGTGTCGATTTGGGATTTTTATTTACTGCTGCAAAAATTTCTGCTAAAAATTCCGATGACACAACAACAGGTAACACACCATTGTTAAGTGCATTGTTTCGGAAAATGTCGGCAAAAAAGCTTGAAACAACTACTTTAAATCCGTATCCACTGATAGCCCATGCAGCATGTTCGCGGCTCGAACCGGAACCAAAGTTTTTACCTGCTACAAGTATCGAACTTCCTGCAAATGCAGGGTCATTTAACACAAAGTCAGTTTTCGGACTACCATCTTTGTTATAACGCCAATCGGCAAAAAGATTGTCGCCAAAACCATTTTTATCAGTCGCTTTCAGGAAGCGCGCAGGTATAATCTGATCAGTATCCACATTCTCGATAGGAAGTGGAACAACTGTAGAAGTTAATGTTATAAACTTTTCCATTTTTTTAAATTTGCCAATAAGACAATATGCTAATGTGCCAATTTTCTTGGCGACTTGCTTATTTACTTTTTGACGTATTTATATATTATTAATAATCTTTTGTAATTCTTTTATGTCATCCAATAAGGATTCTTCGAAAGGGTAATTATCAGAATATTTGCACATCAGCAGCCAATATTCAGTTTCATGAGCTTCCTTAACCGCTATTTTAAATTTATGAATAAAATCTGCTTTTCTTTCGCTATTTTGAGCTTCTCTAACGTTTACACCAACTGAGGTTCCACTTTTAAAAGTTGATTTGAAATAACATACTTACGTAGATCTTCTAATTTTTCAGTGTAAGCCACGATTCTCAATGCAAATGTAAAAGACAAATCTACAATTTTGTTTCCTGTTTTAGACAATTCTGACATAATTCAAACTATTAATTCAATTCTAAATTATTCATTTTAAAATTAATACATTTGTATATACCATATTGTCTCATTGGAACATTAGCACATTAGCATCGCGGATCTGTGATTCGACCGGTTACAGCAGCAGCGGCTGCTACAAGTGGACCAGCCAAAATTGTACGTGCTCCGGGTCCCTGGCGTCCTTCGAAATTACGGTTTGAAGTCGACACGGCATATTTTCCTGCAGGAACTTTATCATCGTTCATGGCTAAACAAGCCGAACAACCGGGCTGACGAAGAGCAAATCCGGCTTCTGTCAGAATATCCAACAAGCCTTCTTCACGAATTTGTTTTTCGACCATCCAACTACCGGGCACCAACCATGCCGTTACGTTGTCGGCTTTCTTTTTACCTTTCACATAATTGGCAAACACGCGAAAATCTTCAATACGCCCATTGGTACAACTCCCCAGAAAAACGTAATCAATTTGTTTACCTTCCAACTTTTCACCGGGTTTGAAGCCCATGTAGTCCAGCGATTTTTGGAATGAAATACGACTCATTTCATCCATCGATTCCAAGGTGGGAATAGAGTCTTTAATTCCCATACCCATTCCGGGGTTTGTTCCGTATGTAATCATAGGTTGAATATCGGCGGCATCGAAAACATATTCCTTATCAAAAACAGCTCCATCATCGGTTTTCAATGTTTTCCAATAAGCTAATTTCTTTTCCCATTCTTCGCCTTTAGGAGCAAATTCTCTTCCTTTTACATAAGCAAAAGTGGTTTCGTCAGGAGCAATCATACCACCACGTGCACCCATCTCGATTGATAAGTTACAAACGGTCATTCGTTCTTCCATGCTCATATTGCGAATTGTTTCGCCGGCATATTCTACAAAATAACCCGTTGCACCACCGGTTGTGAGTTTTGAAATCATGTAAAGTGCCAAATCTTTAGCGGTTGCACCCTCACCCATTTTTCCGTTGAATGTTATACGCATGGTTTTAGGACGTGTTTGCAAAATACATTGCGTAGCCAGCACCATTTCCACTTCACTTGTACCAATTCCGAAAGCAATTGTTCCGAAAGCACCATGCGTAGAAGTATGACTATCGCCACAAACAATAGTCATTCCGGGTTGTGTAAATCCGTTTTCGGGACCAATAATATGTACTACACCATTTTTTGTATGACCAAGTGGGTAAAAAAGCGGCATATTAAACTCAGCAGCATTTTTTGCAAAAGTGTCCAACTGATTTCTCGAAATTGGATCTTTAACCGGCTGATCCTGATTGATTGTTGGTGTATTGTGGTCGGCAGTCATAGTAGTTAATTCCGGTCGGAACACTTTCAGACCACGTGCACGTAGTCCGTTAAAAGCCTGGGGACTTGTTACTTCGTGGCAAAAATGCCGATCAATATACAACTGTGTCGGTCCGTTTTCGACCGATGATACGACGTGCGCATCCCAGATTTTGTCAAAGAGCGTAGTCGCCTGACCTGCCCCCCAACCCCCTGAAGAGGGAGTTGTCGAACGTTTATCATTATTTTCTGTATTATTCATTGTTATATTAAATATATTTTTTATTTCATTAAAATTTCTTTCAAGCTCTTTATTCCCCCTCCAAAGGGTTAGGGTGCAAGTTTTTTTACTTCACAAACTGATTAATTGCATTAATATACGCTTCAACAGAAGCAGCGACTATATCGGTATTTGCACCAAATCCGTAATACACAATTCCGGCATGCTCCACTTGCATATGAACTTTCCCTACATCATCACTTCCTTTATTAATTGCTTGAATTGTGAACTCTTGCAAAGTCATCGTGCGATTAATAATTTTTTTCAACGCTTTAATAGCTGCATCAACGGGTCCATTACCCGAAGCGGCTGCTTCAAATTTTTCACCTGCAATAATCAATCCCAAACTTGCTACAGAACGGACCCCAACGCCGGATGTTACCTGAAGAAAATCAAGTTTAATACGCTGATGTTCACTTCTTTCTTTACCGGCAAGTACCAACACATCATCATCGTTTATGTCTTTTTTCTTATCGGCTAATTTCAGAAATTCTTCGTAAATCTTATCCAATTGCTCACCTTCAACATCAACACCCAACACACTTAAACGATGTTTCAATGCAGCACGTCCGCTTCTTGCAGTAAGTACGATTGAATTTTTATCGATACCTACATCGGTCGGATCCATGATTTCGTAACTTTCACGATTTTTCAGCACGCCATCCTGATGAATTCCTGAAGAATGTGCAAATGCATTACGTCCAACAACAGCTTTGTTTGGTTGCACAGGCATATTCATCAAACTTGAAACCAAACGGCTTATAGAGTATATTTTTTGTGTATTAATATGCGTTTCGATTTCAAGATTTTTATGACATTTCAAAATCATGGCAATTTCTTCGAGCGAAGTATTTCCGGCACGTTCACCAATACCATTAATGGTAACTTCAACCTGACGGGCACCATTCATTACACCCGATATTGTATTTGCAGTGGCCATACCAAGGTCGTTATGACAATGAGTAGAAAGTACAGCATTGTGCACTCCTTTCACATTTTCCATAAGGAATTTTATTTTTTCGCCATATTGCCAGGGTAAACAATATCCGGTCGTATCGGGAATATTTACCACCGTTGCTCCGGCCTTAATAACGGCTTCGACTACACGAGCCAAATAAACATTATCGGTACGTCCGGCATCTTCGCAATAAAATTCTACATCTTCCACATACTTTTTGGCATGTTTCACAGCTGCAACTGCACGTTCAAGAATTTCTTCCTGATTTGAGTTGAATTTATATTTGATATGAAAATCCGAAGTACCAATACCAGTATGAATTCTTTTACTTTTAGCGTATTGTAAGGCTTCGGCAGCCACATCAATGTCTTTTTGAACGCCACGGGTAAGTGCACAAATCGTTGGCCAGGTAACGGCTTTTGAAATTTCAACTACCGATTTAAAATCTCCCGGGCTCGAAACAGGAAATCCGGCTTCAATTACATCTACGCCAAGTTGTTCAAGCGCTTTTGCCACTTGAATTTTTTCAACAGTGTTTAACTGGCAACCGGGTACTTGTTCGCCATCGCGTAATGTTGTGTCGAAAATAAATAATCTGTCCATAATAAGCCCCCTCTAACTCCCCCACAGGGGAAGAACCGGGAGGGGTTCCGGCATTTGATTAATTTATTAATTATATTTTCATGAATCGCTCTTTATGTTCCCCTGTGGGGGATATAGGGGGCTGACTTACATAAAAAAGCCTTTCGCACCGAAGTGAGAAAGGCTTTCAATATCTTGAACATTTATCTACATACCAAACTCACTTCGTCTTGTTTTGTAAGAGAAGAATAATGCCGAGTAGAAGAATATGTAGAAAAATTCGATTCATTGCTCATTTTTTAAAATCAGTGCAAAGATAATGCTAATTTTTATTTATGCAATACGAAATGAAATTTTTTCAGATATTTTTCTTACAATTCAGAATTTTCAACTCATAAAAACAAAATGTTTTAAACATTGCGTAGATTTATCGCAGTCATACTCAGTTCAATTTCTCCAAATTCAATCATTGCATTAAACAACCGAAAGAATTGAAAGTTCGATAAATCTGAAATTTTAACCGGTAACGCAACTATTTTTTGTTCTGCCAGTAATGATGCACGGTTAACTCCGTAAATTAGAGGGATTTCAGGTGTAATCCAATTTACTCCATCGAAAAAAGCTATATTCGCATAAGATGTATCAGTGATTAATCCATCGCGAACCAATAATACATCATCATAGTTTTTACGAAGTTTAAATGCTTGCTGATAGGCACTTCTATCCGCAGGTTTATAATTGAAAGTCTGAATGTGAGTGTTAATCAATTGAAGCGATAAAATTTCTTTTCGAAGGTAAGGTTCAAATTCTATTTTAAAATCTTTTTTATCTAACAATATTCTGCATTTATATAAACCTTTGAGTGGAAAATCGGAATTTTGGATAATTGAAATCAAATTCGGAACTTTGGTTTTTGGGTAGCACTGCGCAAATGCCCTGTTTACTCGTTGTTGGTGAAGTGGAAGGCGAAAAAAGTTACCATTGAGTAATTTTATTGTTTCAAGAAATCGGTACATAAACTTTTTGGATTAATTCATTATATTCACTTTCCGCATCACTTAGCGAAGTAATTCCACCCCCACTTTTAAAAACAAGATTTTCACTTTGTTGTTCAATAAATCGAATCATTACTGCTGAATCGAGTTTTTCTCCATCGAACCAACCAAAAATTCCGGTATAAAAACCACGATCGTAACCTTCGGCTTCACGAATAATGTCTAATGTTTTGGGTTTTGGTGCACCACTGATAGAACCGGCAGGTAACATTTTAAAAATAATATCGCCAAGTTTTTGCTTATAATTTTCAGCCAGATTCCCCTTGATACACGAGCTTACTTGCAATAATTCTCCTTTGTTCGTTTGAATATTTTCGACAAATCGATACCTTTCAACACGAACGTTTTCAGCAACCATACTCAGGTCGTTGCGAATCAGATCTACAATTGTGGCATGTTCGGCTATTTCTTTTTTATTATTCAAAACCAGATTCAAAGCATCAGGCATTTTGGCATCAATAGTACCTTTCATTGGAAATGATGCAATAGTTTCATCAGCGATCCTGACAAAAGTTTCAGGAGAAAACACAACAAATTTATCTTTGAGCAAGAGTTTATATTTTGCCCTACTTATACTAAAAATCTCTTCGAGATTTAAATCAGTTTCTATCTTTGTAGGTTGTGTAAGGTTAACTAAGAATGAATTTCCTCTTCGAATTTCTTGTTGAACAAACAGTAATTTACTTCGGTAATCTTCATAATCTACAGGGAAAATATCCCATAATATTTTTGAAATATTTCCTGACTGATTTTTTTGATTTGGAAATTGAAAATCGGGAAACTGAATATATAAATAATTGGAATCTAATTCTGTTTCGGGAATTACATATCCGCTGTTAGCTTCAAAATCAATAATAAATAAAAATTTAACGCCCAAACTTCCCAACAAATTCATGCGTTCAATAATCTCTGTCCTTTTCAACAAAGGGTATTTCAATTCCATTTAAATTTCAGTAAAAAACTAATCGAACTGTAACAACTGACTTGATATACTTTAAAAATGAGGTGAAATTCAACTCCTTTTCTTTTTACCGGAGTGTTTCTGATAAAGAAAACGCTTAATTTTTTGCGATGCCGTTTTTTCAAATGGTTTATCCATAATATCCACACGTTTAATCTGGGATGTACGATTCAGTTTCTGATTAATATCTCGCGTAAAATGCGACTTCCATTCATGAAATTTCTCTTTGTTATCTTCGAAAATATGTTTCCAGTGTTCTATATTTTTTTCGAGTGTATCGATATCCAATAAAATCTTTGCAACTAAAAATCCATCTTCTTCAATAACCAATGATTCTGTAACAAACTGATTGTTATTGATAACCGACTCTATATCTTCAGGATAAATATTCTCTCCACTAGGCCCAAGAATTGTATTTTTCATTCTGCCTTTGATAAACAATCTTTTTTTACGATCAAATTTACCAAAATCGCCGGTACGAAACCATCCGTCCGCAGAAAGAACTTCGGCAGTTGCTTCTGGATTTTTATAATATCCTTTCATTACATTAGGACCTTTCGCCCATATTTCGCCAACTCCGTTCGTATCCGGTTCGTTTATTTTCAATTCGACACCCTTAATGGCATAACCGGTCGATTGCAGTTTGGTTTGAAATGGCGCTGCACCTGCCAATAAAGGTGCTGTTTCAGTAAGTCCATACCCAATAGCATAGGGAAATTTGCCTTCTTTGAGAAATCGTTCAACCTGTGGATCAAGTTTCGCACCTCCGATACCGAAAAATTTCAGTCGTCCACCAAACGATTTTTTAAGTTTTTTACCTGCAATTCGGTGAATAAGAATTCTGAAAAGTGGAGTTTTATAAATCAACTTCGACAATGGACTTTTATTAAACTTTGCCTGAACCTGGTTTTTATAAATTTTTTCCATGATTAGAGGTACCGAAAGCATCATGGTAGGTTTTATCATTTGCATGGCAGGTAACAAAGTAGCTGCAGTAGGTGGTTTTTCAAGATAATAAATGCTCGCACCGTACATTATGGGATACAAAAGCCCAATGGTATTTTCGTAAGTATGTGATAGTGGTAGAAACGACAAAAATACATCATTGTGATTGATAGGTTGTACTGTATATGACTGCATTGCTACGAAAGTGATGTTCTTATGCGATAACATAACACCTTTCGAACGTCCTGTTGTACCCGATGTATAAATTATTGCAGCTAAATCGTCTTCATCAACATAAATGTTTTTCAGCTTATAGTTTTCAATGACTTCCTTTTTCCTGCTTATTATACTTAAATCATCAACTTTAATAATCAATTCCAATTCAGGAAAATCAAGTCCTACAATTTTGGAAAATAGTTTATCGCTCACAAACAAGCCTTTTACTTCCGAATGAAGTAAAACATTCTCAATTTCCTCTGAAGTAAAATCGGGCAAAACCGGCACAACTATCATTCCCTGATTCACAATTGCAAAATATGCAATCACCCAGTTTGGCATATTCTGAGAATAAAGCGCCACTTTATCGCCTTTTACAAATCCGTAAGATTGTAGCAGAGCGCTCAAATTATCGATTTGTTGACCCAGTTCGGCATAAGAAACAGGATTTTGTCCTACAAAAGCGAGGGATGGCATTTGGGCATATCGTTTTACAGTATGATGCAGAAACGATTTTATTGTCATTGGACGAGGTTCGAATTTTTTATGCAGTAGATCCATTTATTTGAGATACATTTAGTTTTATCGTTTTCAAAAAAATATTTTCTACAAATGTAAACAAAAATTCATTAGAATTGCACACTACTTCAATATTTGTGCAGTGGTTAGCTTTTATAAATAATAAAAATGCAGGGTCGTTTATTCAAATCAGGTTTGTTGTTTTTCCAGTTCTTTATGGTTTTTGTTTTAATAAATTCGGTTGGAAGTGTTATGTCAGCTGCAATACAAAGCAGTGTATTAGGATTACATGACTGAATTAAATCCTCAAACATTTTCATATTTCGATAAGGCGTTTCAATAAAAATCTGCGATTGATTGGTTGCTATTGCTTTTGATTCAAGTTGACGGATAGCCTTAGCTCTTTCAACTGGTTGAACGGGCAAATAACCATTAAAAGCAAAGCTTTGCCCATTGAAGCCCGAAGCCATTAACGCGAGAAGAATTGACGAAGGACCAACCAACGGGACAACAGTAAAATTTTCTCGTTGTGCTAACGCAACCACATCCGCTCCGGGATCGGCAATGGCAGGGCATCCGGCTTCAGAAATTATACCCATATCATTTCCTTCTTTCATTGGTTTTAAGAACGTATTTAGTTCACCTGTTGAAGTATGTTGGTTTAAGGCAAAAAAAGTCAGATGATCTATATTGATATTAGAATCGCATTGCTTTAAAAAACGGCGAGCTGATCTAATATCTTCAACTATAAAATATTTTAGCTTCGAAATAATTTCAGAATTATATGAAGGCAAAATTCTGTTGAAAGAAGTTTCACCAAGCGATGTAGGAATAAGGAATAATTTTGGCATATTTTTTAGAATAAAGTAAAAAAGAAAAAAGAGCAAAGATAAAAGACAACGACTCTGAAACCATAAACACTTAAATTTTAAAACACTTATTCCGTGAGGTGGAACTCCCGGCGCCCAAACGCAGTGTCTGTTATAATTATTCAACGTTTAACTCTTCCAGTCTTTCGCTTAGTATTTCCCATTCGTAAACTTTCTGTTCAAGTTCGCGCTGTTTTTTCTGATATGATAAAATAAATTCGTGATCGGATGCTTTTTCAGGAATACTTAGTTCCTCCTGCATAATTTCAAGTTCGGTTTCGAGTTTCTGAATTACCGCTTCTACTTCCTCAACATCTTTTTCAGCTTTCCGTATCTTCCTGTTAAGTTCCTTTCGGGCTTCGTAACTTAATTTATTTTCAGAAATTATTTTTTGTGGCTCAATAACTGTAGTTTTTTGAATTTCAGGTTTAATTTCAAGTTCACGTAACGATTCGATTTTTTTCGTTTCGAGAAAGTCGAAAATTCCGCCTATATGTTCCCGCACCTTTTTATTGCCAAACTCATATACTTTATTCACAAGTCCATCGAGAAATTCACGGTCGTGCGAAACAATTACAGCCGTACCGTTAAATGCTTTTATGGCTTCTTTTAAAACTTCTTTGGAGCGAATATCGAGATGATTTGTGGGCTCATCGAGAATAAGAAAATTTATAGGTTCGAGCAGTAATTTGATAATTGCCAATCTACTCCGTTCACCTCCTGACAACACTTTTACTTTTTTTTCCGAAGCCTCACCGCCAAACATAAAAGCACCAAGTATATCACGAATTTTAGTACGCACATCGCCTACTGCAGCATAATCTATGGTTTGAAAAACCGTTAGATTTTCATCCAACAATTCAGCCTGATTTTGAGCAAAATAGCCAATTTTAACTCCATGTCCGATTTTGAGTTTACCGGCATACTCAATCTGGTTCATGATACATTTTACCAGCGTTGTTTTTCCTTCACCATTCCGACCAACAAAAGCAACTTTCTCTCCCCGGTTAATTATTATATTAATATTATCAAGTATAAGATTATCGCCATATGCTTTCGATAGATGCTCGGTTTCGAGCGGAATGATGCCCGAATGAGGAGCAGGTGGAAATTTGAGATTCAGGCGGGAATTATCTTCCTCATCAATCTCAATGCGTTCAATTTTATCCAGTTGTTTTATGCGTGATTGTACTTGAACTGCTTTAGTCGCTTTATATCGAAATCGTTCAATAAAATCTTCGGTATCCTGAATCAATTTCTGTTGATTTTCATACGCCCGAATTTGTTGTTCCCGCCGTTCCTTTCGCAAAATCAGATACTTTGAATAGTTTACATTGTAATCGTAAATCTTGCCAAGCGATATTTCGATTGTGCGGGTAGTAACGGCATCCATAAAAGCCTTATCGTGCGAAACGAGAATAATTGTACTTCCACAAGATAAAAGAAAATTTTCGAGCCATTGAATCGATTCGATATCAAGATGATTTGTTGGTTCATCAAGCAACAATATATCAGGTTGTTGTAATAAAATTTTTGCCAGTTCAATTCGCATACGCCAACCACCACTAAATTCAGAACACTGACGATTAAAATCTGTTCGGCGAAAGCCTAAACCAAGCAGTGTTTTTTCTACTTCGCCCCGGAAGTTTCCACTGCCCATCATTTGAAGATATTCAGCCGCATGTGAAACTTTATCAATCAGGCGGTGATAATCATCACTTTCGTAATCGGTACGCTCCGCAATTTGAGTATTGAGTTGTTCTATTTCTTTTTCGAGGGATGTAATATGACTGAAAGCTTTATCGGTTTCTTCAATCACTGTAGTTCCATCAGTATGTTTCATTTGTTGAGGCAAGTAGCCAATGGATATATCTTTCGGAATGGTAATGCGTCCGCGCGTAGGTTGTTGCAATCCAGCAAAAATCCGAAGCAAAGTAGTTTTTCCTGCACCGTTTTTTCCGGCAAGAGCTATTCGGTCGCGTTGGTTTACCAGAAAACTGATTTCGTCGAACAAAGGAGATCCACCAAATTCAACACTTAATTGTTCAACTGAGACCATAAGAATTTACAAATTACGATTTTAAAATTTTCAAATTGCAATTATTTTTTTAAGGCAGGAATAATTATTTATACTGACTATTTTTTTTGTCAACTACACGCCACAATAAGTAAATTAACGTTGAAGCAATAGTGAAAGCTACAAAAATCAATAATTCAATTGGCCAATTGCGACCGATAATTCCGAGTGCAATAAAAAAAACGGACACCAGGAGTAATACCAAAGTTACTTGACGGTGCACCAACCCGGTTTTAAGAAGCAAGTGATGAATATGATTTCGATCGGGGTGAAAAGGCGATTCTCCTTTTTTAATACGAGTTAACATAACTCTTAAGGTATCAAAAAGGGGTACTGAAAGTACACATATAGCTACAGCAGGTGCCGATTTCATAATAAGGTTTTCAGGCAAGTTATACATGATGGGAAATGCGTTAATTTCTACAAATTGAAACACATAAAGTGTAATCATATATCCCAAAAGCAACGAACCTGAATCGCCCATAAATATCTTGCTTTTTGTTCCAAATACATTGTAAAGAAAAAAAACAAACAAGGATCCAACTAAAGCATAAGCCGACAAAGAAAGGTTTGGTTTTCCAATCATACCAAAATAAATAGCAAAAAACAGGCTGTAAAGTATGCCTAAACCGGATGCAAGTCCATCAACACCATCAATTAAATTTAATGCATTGATTATAACGATAAACACAAAAAAAGATAACAAATAACTTGTCGGAACCGACAAGTTGAGAATACCCAAAAATCCATGAAGATTGGTTATACGAATATTAGCCGCAACAATAAGAAAGAATGCTGCAATAAGTTCACCCAACAATTTCCAACTTGCTCTGATATCGATCAAATCATCAACAAAACCAATGATTAAAATTATAAACAACCCGATTATTGTATAGTGTAAATCAGCAATAAGCCCAAATGAAAATAGTAAAACTGTAAGTAAAAACGAAATAAAAATGTTTATTCCACCGACATTTGGCACAGAACCCTCATGTGAAGTTCGTTTATTGGGTTTAACAACAAAGTTTCTTTTTTTAGCGATATTAATAACCAATGGCATGAAACATAACCCGATTATAAAGGAAATTAAAATTGCAAGCGATGGATTATTATGTACTAAATTATTAATTTGCACCATAATGTAAAATCATCAGAATTGTTTTAACAAATAATAATCAAAATAAATTAAACATCAAGTCTTTCGAACTCAGAGTTTTTACTTATAAATTCAGGTACAATTTTTTTCATTATCGATACAGTAGTGTAACTCTTATTTAATTTACAAAATCGCAATAGTTCTTTTATTTGTTTCGATACTTCATCATAATCATACTGCTGAACTTTTGCAATGGTTATTTTGGGATTATGAGTTTGAGTCGTTACTTCTTTATTATTCAATAACTCTTCATAAAGTTTCTCGCCGGGACGTAAGCCTGTAAATTCAATTTTTATATCTTTATCAGGCACAAGCCCGGCAAGCATAATCATTTTACGTGCAAGGTTCACTATTTTAACCGGTTTCCCCATATCAAACAAATAAATTTCGCCACCATTGCCCATAATGCAAGCTTCAAGTACAAGTCTGCATGCTTCAGGAATAGTCATAAAATAACGTATAATTTCGGGGTGAGTAACCGTAACAGGACCACCTTTTTCGATCTGACTTCTGAAAAGTGGTATAACTGAACCATTCGAACCTAAAACATTTCCAAAACGAGTAGTAATAAATTTAGTGGAATTATTGCCCTGTTCAGCTATTTTATTATTAAGTGACTGTACATAAATCTCAGCAATACGTTTTGATGCTCCCATAACGTTCGTAGGATTTACGGCTTTATCAGTGGATATCATTACAAAACGTTTTACTTGATATTTTACCGCCAAATCAGCAAGAATTTTTGTTCCTTCAACATTTGTTTCAACACTTTCTATAGGATATTCTTCCATAAGTGGAACATGTTTATAAGCAGCAGCATGGAAAACAAAATCTGGCCGATACAAGTCCATCATATATTCCATTCTTTCATTGCTGCGTACGTTACCAATAAAAGCGCTAAAATTCAGATTTGGATACTTTTCTTCGAGTTCAATCCTTAAATTATGTAATGGCGTTTCAGCCTGATCGAGCAAAACGATTAATTTTGGTTTATACTGAATAAGCTGGCGTGCAATTTCGCTTCCTATTGAACCTGCTGCACCTGTTACTAAGATTACTTTATGTTCAAGTTCACGTGTCAGATTTTCGTTTGGAAGGTTAATTACAGGTCTGTCAAGCAAATCCTCTATTTGAACTGATTTTATTTGCTTAATGGAGGGTTGATCACCTTTCCACACACTCATCGGAGGTAAAGTAAGAATAGTCAGATTAAATTTAAGAAACAGATCAAGATCGGTCTCCATATTAGTTTCCTGCATTTTATTCGGAGATACAATTATACTTCTGGCTTTTTTCAAAACATATTTTCTGATATTTTCTTCACTAAGAAAATAAACTTTGACTCCCATAATTAGTTTCTCTGTAGCATTTTTATCGTTATCAATAAATCCTGCGAGCTTGTATTTTGTTTCTCCCTGCTGGGTATTCAACATTTTGGCTATACCTACTGCGGGCTGAGATGTCCCAAAAATCATAACAGGAATGATATTGCCTCGGCTTTGTGTCAGAAAATCAAAGAAAGTTTTTACAGTTAAACGTACAATAAAAAGTGGAACAAACGCAAGAAATGCGTAGAGAGTTAAAGTTGTATTATAAAAATAACAATTCCCGGTTCTATTGCAAAAAATATAACTTAAAACCAATAAAATTATCACATTAATAAAAACAGCCAGAACTAATTTTACCAAATCAACATATCCGGAATAACGTAAAACACCTGAATAAGTATGAAAAATCCAGAAAAAAACCATCTGACTGCCAGCTACTATCATCATTCTGACATAAAGAGGCATCAAAGCCGGGGAACTTGTTTTTGTAAAAAATTCAACCGCAATGAAGTTTGCAATGAAGTAAGCCAATATAACTATCGAAATATCGATAAACAACACTACCCAACGTGGTAAATATTTAAAAGAAACCAAATGTGAAAAGATATCGGAATTTTTTAGGTTAAACTTATTACCGTTCATTTTTAATAATGTTTATTTATAGAACACAAATTTGGGGTACAAAGATAATTTTAATAAATGAAAATAGTTTCCTTAATTTGTTAATTAATGCTTTTAGACTGACTAAAAATCAATTTTTGAAACATTATTTTCTCTTTACTTGTTATAAAATTAGCATTTCAAAAATTGGTTTACGATTATTATTTAAATATCTTTGCATACTGATTTACAACACTGAACATACTAATAAGCGCTTTTAATACAACAATTAACTAAAAAACTTACTTTAATAAATAATAAAATTCATATTCATATTCATATTCATAAGAAAAATGTCGGTACACAGTGAAAATATAAGAAGGGTTACTACCCAAAGGCTTTTGGAAATGAAGCAAAGAGGTGAAAAAATCAGTATGCTAACTGCCTATGACTATACAATGGGAAGAATTGTGGACAGTGCGGGTGTTGATATAATTCTTGTAGGGGACTCAGCTTCGAATGTAATGTGCGGCAATACTACTACTTTACCTATAACACTGGATCAAATGATTTTTCTTGCAAAATCGGTTGTAAGAGGTGTAAAGCGTGCTCTTGTAGTAGTTGATATGCCTTTCGGTTCGTATCAGGGCAATTCACGCGAAGCAATTGTATCTGCCATCAGAATAATGAAGGAAACGCATGGTGATTGTCTGAAACTTGAGGGAGGTGAAGAAGTATTGGAATCAATAAAACGCATTTTAAGTGCTGGTATTCCTGTTATGGGACACCTTGGATTAATGCCTCAATCGATTAATAAATTCGGCACATACACAGTAAGAGCACGTGAACAAGCTGAAGCTGAAAAGCTTTTACGCGATGCACATTTGCTTGAAGAAGCCGGATGTTTTGCGCTGGTACTCGAAAAAATACCGGCTAAACTTGCCGAAAAGGTGGCAAAGGAACTTACAATTCCTGTTATTGGTATAGGTGCTGGTGGAGGTGTTGATGGTCAGGTACTAGTAATACATGATATGCTTGGACTTACCAATGATTTTTCTCCACGTTTTCTCCGAAAATATGCCAATTTGGAAGAGACAATGCGAAATGCTGTTAGTAATTACGTAAAAGATGTTAAATCGATGGATTTCCCAAACGAAACCGAACAATACTAATTATATATTTAATATTTAAGAAAAAATAAACCAGCTGAAATCAGTCGGTCTTATCTTTTTCAGCAAAACGTTGAAATATTAATATGTCCTCGTAACCGTTAGAAGTCTTAAGCCACTTACGCAGTATTGTCGAATTTTCATAGCCTTCTTTTTCGAACATACTCTTACTGGCAATGTTTTGTGAAGAGATGTAACAATATAACTGATGTAATTGAAGAAAATTAAATACATAATCCTCTGCAAGATGCAATGCCTGAGTGGCAAACCCATATCCCTGATAATTTTTGTCAACGAATAATCCGAGCGCAATACGGTTATTAAAAATATCAAAATCATATAAATCAACAGTTCCAACAGTTTGATTATTTTTCTTTTCTACGATCATTAACCTTAATTGTCGGCTTTCGTAAATATCTTTATGAGAATCAATTATATATTGTTTTAAAGCAAACTTCGACAATGGCTGACGGGTATTTCCAACCAACCAAAGCTGTGGATCGTTTTCCCAAACATAGAGCATTTCAAGGTCGTCAGGCTCTACGGCACGAAGCTTTAATATTTCGTTTTCAAGCAACAAAATTGTTATAATTTATATTTTAATACTGAAATTAATCACCGAAAAGAGTACTGAAAAAACCTTTTTTCTTTGGCGGATATTCACTCTGAACTTCAGTGGGAACCGGTTTAAGAGCCTGATCGGTGGCAATCATTTGATAAATAACTCCCCAATCAGGCAATCCTCCGAGATTTCTGTCGTCGATAAATAAATCTGCTTTCAGTTTACGTGGCTGAGTATCGTCAGGTATCACATCCGGATAATTTGAATTAACTGCATAAAATTCAAGTCCGCGTTCACGACAAAATTGAACAGCCTCCTCCAATTCCTGACCCTCACGCACTGTCCATAAAATAAGTAGGTGCTGAAAATCGTCCTGTAATTTTTTTAAAGTAGTGATGGCAAACGGAATTTCTTTTCCAATTTTAGGATATTCATGGGTTACTATCGTGCCATCAAAATCAACTGCAATTATCATAATTATGTTGCTTTTTTCAAGTAAAATTATCAAATATTTTCATCAACAATCTCTAAATCAGTTATAATTTTCACCTCCGAAGGTTTACAAAAAACCAAAGCGATTGAAGCAATACCGGCACAAAAAATCATAGATTGAGATCTCATAACATAGAAAAAAAGAATTCCCAACACAATACCACAACCAATTACAATTATTCGAATTATACCCGCTTTTCGATATTTTTCAAGTTTATAATTTAAATCTTCTGAAATTCTTAGTTTCTTGAGAAAAACATTAAATACGGCAAGAGTAAGCGGAATTGATCCAATAATGAAAATTATGAGAATAGCTGAAATTGTTATACCGGGTTGTGTAAGCGGATTGATAACAAAATTGTTTTGTAAAATATAATAACCTGCTATAGCCGATGCAAATGCAGCAGCAAACATACTATAATATGCCAATGAAAGTGATTTCTGCACTTTTTTCATTTGCAAGCTTACTACACTGCTTTCTTTTCGATTATTTAATTCCATTCGATATGTTTTTTGAAATTGATTTATATTGTAAAAATTATTTAAACGAAACATTAAAATCTATTCTATTCAAAATGGAGCGACCAAGTGTAATTTCATCAGCATATTCAAGCTCATCGCCTACTGCAACACCTCTGGCTATAGCGGAAACTTTGATATTATAAGGTTCAAGTTTTCGATAAATGTAAAAATTAGTTGTATCACCTTCCATGGTTGCACTTAGTGCAAGTATTACTTCCCTGACATTTCCTGACTTTACTCTCTCAATCAAACTGTCAATTTGCAAATCGGAAGGGCCAATCCCTTCCATTGGTGAAACTATACCGCCAAGTACATGATATAATCCTTTGTATTGCTGTGTATTTTCTATTGACATTACATCTCTTATATTCTCGACTACACAAACTGTTTGAGCATCGCGCGATGGGTTGGCACAAATGCTGCAAATATCCGTATCAGAAATATTGTAACAAACACGACAATACACAATCTCCTTTCTCAAACGAATCATAGCATTTCCAAACAATTCAACATCTTGCTCTTTTTGTTTAAGCAGGTGTAATGCAAGCCTTAATGCAGTTTTTCGCCCTATTCCGGGAAGCTTGGAAAATTCATGAACCGCATTTTCAAGCAGTGTCGATGGTAATTCATTATATATCATGAGATTTCTTCAACCGTTCACTAATGATGCAAAAATACAACAAATTCGTCGATTTTACACTAAAACTATGTAAACTGAATTTAATGCGAGTTTTAGAGTTTCAGACTTTCAAGTTTATAAAGTTCATATAGTTTATTAAGTTTATAAAGTTGGAATACCCTACTCTCTTATAACCTTTAAATTAATAAGAAGTATCCTTATTTCCTTTCCCTTGTCCATTCGTTTACTCGTTTACTTGTAACTAATAAGTTATCTTTTTTTTGTACTTTTGCCCAAACCAAAACATCATTTTCATGACCGGAATTATTATTCTGATAATTATTGCTATCTATTTTTTGACTTTGCTATCCATTTCGTTCATCACCGGACGTAAAAGCACTGATAATGAATCTTTTTTTCTCGGACAAAAGAAATCTCCTTGGTGGATTGTGGCTATTGGTATGGTGGGTTCATCAATTTCCGGGGTGAGCTTCGTATCTGTGCCTGGCATGGTGCGAGGAATTGATTTTACGTATATGCAAACTGTCTTCGGATTTTTTTTCGGATATCTGTTTATTGCCGGCGTGTTACTTCCCTTGTATTATAAACTTAACTTAACTACAATATATACCTACCTTGAAAAACGTTTTGGAAAAAATGCATACAAAACCGGTGCATGGTTCTTTCTGATTTCGAAAACGATAGGAGCTGCTGCCCGTTTATACGTGGTAACACTTATTTTGCAAACCTTGGTTTTCGATGCCTGGAATGTTCCCTACTTTGTTACCATTAGCGGAACTTTACTTTTAATTTGGCTTTATACTTTCCGAAGCGGTATTAAAACAATTGTTTGGACAGACACACTGCAAACATTGGTTATGATAACTACGCTTGGACTGATTATTTTTGAAGTAACAAGGCAATTAGGTTACAGCTTGCCCGAACTTTCCCGAACGCTTGCAGCAAGTGAAAAAACACGTATTTTTATTTTCGACGATTGGCATACAAAACAGAATTTTTTTAAACAGTTTTTCAGCGGAATTTTTATTGCAATTGTTATGACCGGACTCGATCAGGATATGATGCAAAAAAATTTATCGTGCAAAAACGTGAATGATGCCCGCAAAAACATGTATTGGTACGGTTTCACTTTTATACCGGTTAACTTTCTTTTTCTTACACTCGGGGCATTACTTCTTATGCTTGCACAGCAAAAAGGGATAACACTACCTGTTATGTCTGATGAAATTCTGCCGCTATTTGCAACTTCATATTTAGGAAAATATGTACTTGTTTTATTTACTTTAGGTATAATTGCGGCTGCTTTTTCAAGTGCCGATTCTGCACTAACGGCACTTACTACATCGTTTACAGTTGATATTCTCGATGTTAAACATAAGTCTGAAAATAAGGCAAAACGCACAAGACTAAAAGTTCATTTTGGTATTGCCCTGCTTTTTATTTTGATAATTTATGTTTTTAAATTAGTAAACAATCGCAGTGTAATTGATGCTATTTATGTAATTGCTTCCTATACTTATGGTCCATTGTTGGGAATGTTTACTTTCGGGCTTTTCACCAAACTCAATACAAATGACAAAGCAATTCCTTATATCGCTGTTTTTTCTCCCATAGCATGTGCTCTGCTTGATTACGTTTCTAATAAAATATTTGGTTATGATTTTGGATATGAATTGCTCATGCTCAATGGTGCAATTACTTATGCAGGAATGTTTTTGTTCAGAGCAAAGAGAAAAGAATAATGATTATTTCAGCAAACCTGCCTGACAACAGACAGTGCTAATAAATAAATACAATTATTTTCAGCCCAAGGCTAATTTCAACCATTTAATATCAGCGAAGCTAACATCAGTTTCAAAGAAGTTTATATTAGCGAAGTTAACATCAACAAAGTTACTATCAACGTAGTTAATATCAGCGAAACTCACATCAACACAGTTAATATCAATAAATTTATGGAAATAAAATCAGCCGAATTTGTAATAAGCAATAGCGACTATAAAAAATGTCCGGAAAGTAATTTGATGGAATATGCTTTTATCGGACGATCGAATGTAGGAAAATCATCGTTGATTAATATGCTAACCAATCGCAAAGGTTTGGCCATGACTTCGTCGAAACCGGGTAAAACACTGCTTATCAATCATTTTATAATAAACAATAAATGGTATTTGGTTGACTTGCCGGGTTATGGTTATGCCACAACCGGAAAAAGCACACGCGAACGACTGAAAACTATTATTGAAAGCTATATACTTTACCGCGAACAACTTACCTGTTTGTTCGTACTAATTGATGCACGGCACGAGCCGCAACAAATCGACCTTGAATTTATGGAATGGCTGGGCGAAAACGGCATTCCGTTTGCCATTGTTTTTACAAAAGCAGACAAGCTTTCCGGTAGCAAACTTAACATGAACATTGAAAATTACCGGCAGAAATTACTCGAAGTTTGGGAAGAATTACCACCATTTTTTATTACTTCATCTGAAAAACGAATTGGTCGCGAAGATTTGCTCAGTTATATTGATGAAATCAACAAAAATGTTGGTTAACAGAACTTTATTTCGTAAATACTTATCCTTTGTTTTATCGGTCATTGGAAGTTTTTTAACTGTAACAAACGTTTGCACAACTAATTTTTCAATTTTATCGGAACTTAATTTTCTTTTATGTACAAAAAGTATAAACTTGCAGAACATTACAGATTTTCTCACTTGAATAATTTATTGAATCAACCAAAAATAATAAATACCAAAAAAACATGTTAGAAATTCAGAAGAAAATGACCAATGCATTCTATGCATTGCTGAGTTTACCGGCTACTGCGATGGGATTTGCCCTTTCTGTACAGATTTCTGCTTTAAGCTGGATATTATCAACCAAATACGGGCTTGATATTCACGAAATTGGCATAGTTTGGGCTGCCGGGCCTATTGCAGGTATAATTGCACAACCCATCGTTGGAGCTTTGTCAGACAATATGTGGTTTATGGGTGGAAGACGCCGACCATGGATAGTAATTGGTGGAATTCTTGCAGCATTAATGATGCTTGCTTTACCAAATTTGGAAGTTATCCAGAAAATATTTGTTGGTGGCGACAATCCCCAAGCCGGTCTGCTTTCAATTGCAGTAATTGTTGCACTTACATTTGACCTTTCCATCAATGTTAGTTTTAATCCTACCCGTTCACTTATTGCAGACTGTACTACATACGAACAACGAAGCAAAGGTTACACATGGATGCAAACTGTTTCAGGTAGTTTTGGGGTACTGGCTTATCTTATAGGAGGAATTTTTGGGAATATTTTTCTGATTTACTTCGGAATAATTATCGCTTTGCTGGCAACAATTATTCCTGCGTTTCTTATCAAGGAACCCCGAAAACTGAAAAATGAAGAAACTGAAAAAGCTGCTTCCGGTTCGAAATCATCAGCAAAGGACGTTATCGAATCATTGTTACCGTTAACCGGTTTTATACTTTATGGCATTTACGTAATTTTCGGAAAGTTATTTGGCTTACATATAGATATTTACATAAATATCTTTGGTTATAACTTAGGTATAGTCGAATTCGTTTCGGTTTTACTTATATTACTAAGTGCAATTGTAGTTTTGTTGAATCTTACAAAATCGAATACGAAAAGCAATGAATTTCAGAAGGTTTTACTCGCACATTCATTTACTTGGATTGGAGTTCAAACCATGTTTATTTATGCTTTTTTTTATTTAACTGAAGTACTGCAACTGGGCGATAACGCCGGAAAAACAAATTCAATCGCATTTTTCATTCTCAGTTTGGTAAGTGCTGTTCTTCCAGTTTTGGTTTTAAACGGATTTGCAAAACGTATAGGGATGGTTCGAACCCATTTTATATGTATTTTCATAATGGCAATGGGTTATGCAGGAATTGTATTTCTAGGAAAATCAGTAATTATTTATTATTTGCTGATTGCAATTGCCGGTATCGGTTGGGGTTCTGTTGTTTCACTGCCATTTGCCATTATGAGTGAAAAAGTGGATCAAACTAAAATGGGATTGTATATGGGAATTTTCAATCTATCGGTTGTACTACCACAACTTGTTGCAAGTTTTAAAATGGGCGAAGTAGTGAATGCTTCAACTGATAAAACAATTGTGTTTATAATTTGTGCCGTTACACTATTAATTTCCAGCATTTTGTGGTTATTTGTGAAAAATGATAAATAGAAATACTACAGTGAATTTAAAGCTTTTCATTGTAATTATTAAAGTTGATTTATTCTCCTGTTGATTTTGCAGGTTTTTACTCAGCAAATTTTCTGTGTATCTTTGCAAAATCAACAGTTTTTTTTTATGATGAAATTCTTTTTCCGGATAACTTTTTCGTTAGTTTTGTTATTCACATCGTGTGTACAAAAAAACAGTACACATAACCACAATCAGGTTCCAAATAACTCGTTAAAGTTGGATTATGCTGAAGGGTTTGACATTTATTATTACAAGGATTATAAAGAAGTTGAAGTTTATAATCCATGGATAAAAAACACTGTTCTTGCTCGTTATTATCTTGTAAACAATAAACTAATCAAAACTCCCGGTGAAGGAATTAAAATAAAAATTCCGATACAATCAATAGCGATTACATCGGTAACACAAACCGGATTTCTTGAAATGATAAACGAACTTAAAACGGTAAAGGGTGTTAGTTCGCCACATTTATTTTACAATAAAATTATTGCTGAAAACATTAAAGCCGGTAACATAACTGATTTGGGAGAAGCTTTCAGTTTGAATCTTGAAAAAACTTTGCAATTGAAACCCGACATTGTAATGATGAGCGGATACAACCAAAACGACCCTTATGCACAGCGAGTTCAAAATGCAGGTGTTCCGGTGGTTTATAATAACGAATGGATGGAATCATCGTTATTGGCACGAGCCGAATGGATAAAATTTGTTGCTGCATTTTACGATAAAGAAGCATTTGCCGACAGTATTTTTAACGTGATTAATGAAAATTACATTGTAGCAAAGCAAAAAGCGCAGAAAGTTAAAAACAAACCAAAAGTTATGTCAGGCTCAAACTACAGAGGCACTTGGTATGTTCCGGCAGGCAAAAATTTTATCGCCAGACTATATGCCGA
>CAZDSY010000039.1:9122-23674 GCA_964508285.1 uncultured Paludibacter sp. | reverse complement strand
AATATGTATAAAAGAACCAAGAGTGATTTTTCCAGAAAGAATACAAAAATCATCAATTCTAACATTGTTACCAATATGAATATTTTCTACATCATAAAAAGAAGCCTTTCTGCTTATAAAAACATTTTCACCAACTTGCTTAAAACCAATTGATTGAAGCTCTTCCAAAGTATAAAATGAATTCATGATTTAATTACTTTAACAATTCGTTCAACATCTTCATAGCTCAAATCATAATATAATGGCAAACATAAAACTTCATTTGATATTTTATTAGCAACAGGTAAATTTAATATTGATGATGATTTTAGTTCTTTATACGGACTAAAACTGCTTATTAAAGGGTAAAAATATCTTCGACTTAATATATTATGATCTTTCAACTTTTTATACAGATCATCTCTTGATATATAGAATTTTTTATCAATTAGAATGGGCAAATATGAATAATTATAGCTTACAGAAGGATCAATTTCAATAAAACTGATTCCTGATGTCTGATTTAACAATTTCTTATACAATTCGGTAAGGAATTTTCTTTTTTCAATCAGTTTGTCTATATATTTTAGCTGTAGTAATCCGTAAGCAGCTTGTACCTCATTCATTTTTGCATTAATACCTGGTTCTTCAACAATTGTTTCTCCTCTAAATCCAAAGTTTTTTAAATTGTCAATGTGGTATTTCATTTCAGCCGAATGACTGATAATCGCTCCACCTTCAATAGTGCTAAAAACTTTAGTTGCATGAAAACTTAATATTGACAAGTCTCCAAAATTTAAAATTGAGTTGTTCGCAATTTTTACATTAAAAGCATGTGCAGCATCGTAAATAATTTTTAAATTATTTTCTCTTGCTACTTTTTCAATTTTTTCATGATCGCAGGGGTTTCCATAAACGTGAACAGGTAAAATAGCTGTTGTATGCTCAGTTATTGCAGATCGTATTAAATCTGGATTTAGATTCAAACTTTGGGGATCAATATCAACAAAAACAGGTGTAATTTGATTCCACCACAAAGCATGAGATGTTGCCACAAAACTATACGGTGTTGTGATAACCTCACCTTTAATATTTAAGGCTTGTAATGCTGTGATTAAAGCTAGCGTACCATTTGAAAAAAGTGACAAATAATCAACTCCTAGATAATTGGCTAATTCTTTCTCTAAAGTTTGATGAAATGGACCATTATTAGTAATCCATTTATTATTCCAAATATTATTAAGATAAGGTATAAATTCCTCAAGTGGAGGTAAATACGGTTGAGTAACCGTAATTGTTTTATGTTCCATTGATTATAGATAAATTAAATATCTGAACAATACTTAAGCATTTTGATATATTTTACATTATATTTGTAATTCTTAAGTGTAATTTTTTCATTAGCAAGTAAAAATTGAATAATAATCTATTTCTTGAATGAATTACTTTGATATTAATTTTTTTACTTTTTTTTCCATATAAATATGCAAGTTGGTAATCGGCAGTTTTAAACGCGAAAGATAAAATTCTGGAATTCACAAATCTTATCCACTCTTTTTCATTATAAACTAATTCATCTGAAAACTTATCACATAAATATTTATACATTATTTTGTCTTTCTCATATTTATCTTTCAAAATTTCTAAGCTGATTGGTCTTGTAATAGAATAATCAGACAAACAATAAGTAAGAGTAGAAATTTTCAAATGAAAGAATTTTGTATATTTTGCTATTAACATCCATGTTACCCAATCTTGCAATGGAAAATTATATTTAAAATAGTCATCTAAGTTAACATATTTCTGTATTACAGAATAACGTAACATAACAGTACTTGTAAAAATTTTATATTTCCCCTCGAACAAAAGATGTAATAAATCTTTCGAATTTGGATTTTGAATTTTTACTTCTTTAAATTTTCCTGTTTTTAAGTTTTCTGTCCTGTAATTTGAATGAACAAGTCCTATACTCTCATCATTTTCAAGTATATCAACCTGCTTCTTCAATTTTAATTTATAATGCCAATAATCGTCATCATCACAAAGTGCCACATATTTACCTTTAACAAGTTTCATTAGACTTGCCCAATTTTTTCCAATTCCTTGATTTATTTTATGAAAACATAAAGTAAATAGTTCGGGATATTTTTTTTGGTAATTTAATAATATTTCTTTGGTACCATCTGTACTGGCATCATCTCCAACTATTATTTCAATAGAAAAATTAATCGTTTGTTCTATAACTGAATCAATAGCTTTTGAAAGATATTGTTCACGATTATAAGTACAAATTATAACTGATACTAAGGGAGTATTTTCGATATTTTTTCGAAAACTAATCATTAATTATTTTTTAAATAGTTTATGAATTTTCACTATCGGGACAAAGATAGCATTAATGCTCTTAATTAACAATTTGTTTAATATTAATTTGGATTCAAACCATGTCAATTGATTACAAATATACTGGTTGAAGGGATATATTTTAAAAAAATACATCTTTAAATTATCAGTATCGAGTAGAAAAATTTTTCGCGATATTTTTTTCAACGCCCAACGATAAGTCTCAATTGCTTTTATTTTTTCGTAATTAGTAAAAAAAACTGCATTTCTGAAAAATTCAATCACTTTTAAGAATACGATAATTTTTACTGCCAATTTCAATCCACGATTTTTAGGGCTATTGGTAATAGATTCGACACTATCATTTCTGTATATGTAACCATATATTGATAAATGTTTAAATCTTTGACATATCGAAAATGTTTGATAAAAAAATATTACATCTTCAACTCCAAAAAGAATTTCTGAAAATGTAAAGCTATTTTTTTGTAAAAATTCTTTTAAAAAGATTCTTCGCCAAACTTCGACTTTACAACCCCAATATGGTGAATTTAATAATTCTTTTAAATAATCACCTCCACACATTATTTTGGAATCTGATTTATAATTAGCTTCAAGAAACAACGGATTTGTTTCCGGTTTTGTAAGATAACTGTTTATTTCAACAATTTCAAGTTTATTAATTTCAAGCTCTGATAGTATCAGAGGCAAACATTCATCAGCTAAAAAATCATCAGAATCAACAAACCAGACGTACTTGCCTGTTGCATATTTAAATCCTGTATTTCTTGAAGCACCGAGATTTTTGTTTACATCATGATGAAGTAATTTTAAATTTTTATACTTTGCCTGAAATGATTGAATAATTTCAACAGTATTATCAGTCGAACAATCGTTTACACATATAACCTCAAATTCTTCTTCAGATAATTTTTGCGAATAAATTGAATTCAGACACTGTGATATATATGCACTTACATTGTAACAAGGTAATATGATGGATAATTTTAAATTCATTTTTTAAAGAATTTCATTCCGAAAAAAAATTATTTTCTATAATTTCTTCATTTCGTTATTAAAATATTCAATACTCAGGCGTTCTGATTTTTTTAAAGATGAACTTTTAAAATCATTAAGCATTTCACGATTTTGATTTAACATCTTAATTGCATTAACAAATTCTTCTGAATTACGACAAAAAATTGTATTAGTTTCATCACAGTAATCTCTAATTGAACCTACATCAGATGTAACTATAGCTAACCCCACACTCAATGATGTAGTAATTACATTGCTTCCAATTGTATCAAATAATACATTTAATGAAACATCCGATTGAGACATAAGATTTTTTAGTTCATTTTCTTCTATATAACCAAATAACTTTACATTTTTTGCTTGTGAAAATAAATGATCTATATTATCGTGTCCTTTACAGATATAAAATTCAACATCAGGTAATTTATGTGTAATTATTTTTAATGTTTCATAATCACGATACAAATTACCCATTGATATTATCCGTAATTTAGATGATGGTTTGGGTAAAATTTCAGGTTTATAAAATTCTCTGTCAACATAATGAAAAGTTGTAACAATTTTATCTTCAGAAATAGCTTTTGTTGATAGAAATGCCGAAAGAGATGAACCAAGAGTTATAATTTTATCGACCGGTTGGCTCCAAATTAAAAATTCTGAATCAGAAAACCAACTCTTTAGTTTTGAAGGAAATAAGTGCACCATTCCAAATATATGAATTTTATCTTTAAAGAAAAATCGCATTACACGTGCAAAAACATGTTGATTCCTTTCTTTGTGTAAATATTCCATCAAAAATATACGATCTTTTGGCTTAATTTGGAAAATCAAGGAAAATGCAAGTATAAAGTAAACTAACTTAAATAAATCAAAATTCCAAACGTATTTTCTAAAACGTCGGATAATTTTTATTTCATGCCAGTCTTTTCGAACTATAATTGCTTTATTATCAGCATCAATTTTTTCAAGCATTCTACATAAATGCGCCATTCCGGCATGATTTCCGCTTGTCGATTTCCAATCCTGACAAATAAAGTAATTCATCTTTTTAAAATATTTGTATGAATTTTAAACATCGGCTTTTGCAATTTCGTCTTTCAGTACTTTGAGAAATTGATTACCATATAAGATATCTGGCTCAAGATAATTACCTTCAGCCCACTCATTCCACGATTTGATAAAAATAATTTTTTGTTTGGATTCTGCTACTTTTGGTAAAACCTGTTTTAAGTGTAAACGAAAAAGTTCTGGTGTATAACCTTTTAAAATGTAACCATTTTTACCTGAACGTGGTGAGTTATCAAAACCTGTAACAATAGTATGATAGAATTCAAAATCAAATTTCTTATCAACAATAAATGAGTTTAAAGCATCTTTATAATTAAACGTATATATTGGTTTATCAGTAAAAAAACCATAAATTTCTCTTAAAATCTTTGTTTTCTTTATTCGTCTCTTAATTCTCGATTTTAATGAGTCATCGAATAAATAAATATTAGAATGTGGTGAAAAAGTTGAAGCATCGAAACCTCCAGTAATCGGATCCCAATAATAACCAGCATTTGATGCAATCAGATAAATTCCTTTTAATCCGTTTATTTGGGCTAATTTACGAAATGTATCACTAAACTCTTTAACATCAGGCAAAGAAAATACATTATAAACCAAAAAAACAGGCTTATCATCAACTTTAATATACCTTTTATCGTTAAAAGCAGGAAGTAATTCATAAAAATGAGCTTCATAATCCTTTATTCCTAAATACTTTTGTTCCATTAGAATTTTATTGCCCGAGCCATGCCAAATTCCGGTCCAAGATTCGTTTGCCCAACCCAAACAAAATGGAAAATCTGGTTTTCCAGATACAAGCACCTCGTTAAACGGGCGTTCTAACAACCGCTTACCATTGCCAAACCAATAATGCCAATAACAAAAACCTTCAATTCCTGCATCTTTTGCCATTTGCGCTTGAAGTTCTCTAACTTCCGGAACACGCAAATCATAAAAACCAAGCTCAGTTGGTAATTTTGGTTGTTTATGACCTCTGAACAAAGGTTTGGCTTTGGCTACATTAGTCCATTCTGTAAAACCTTTTCCCCACCAAGTATCATTTTCAGGAATTGGGTGAAACTGAGGCAAATAATATGCTATTGCGCGAATTTTATTCATAAGGATAATATCCAGAAATTAGTTTTCTCAAAAATTATGTTTTGACTTTTTTTTCAAAAAAAACTTATTCACAAACTGCATAATTTTTATAAAACCAATGTACTGTAAAATTTGATGGATGTAAATATATCTTTTATACATTTTGTTTGAATTAAGTTTCGAAATTGAATTTTTTATTATCTCTAAATATTGAAAGCCATTTTTTTGGTCAGGTTCAATATGACAACCTTCACCCCATTCGTTCCATGCATTGATAAATAAAAAATTATTTTTATTTTGCTTGTCAGCTAAAACATATTGAATAATTCTTTCAAAATAGAACTTAAATACATCGAGATTATTATTAATATAAATTATTGAATTTTTTCCTCTTCGTGGCGAATTATCCCATGAGGGAAAAACAGAACGATAAATGGGATAATCGTATGTAGTGAGTAATGCATTAAATACTGAAGTAGAATAATCGTAACAGTTCAAGTTTTTGTTATATTCAGATTTCGGACTAGTAAATTTGTTGGGAGCAAATTCCATAGCAGCATCGAAATCGATTTTCTTAGGTATTATATTCTGAGTAAAACTTTCAACTCTAACTAAATGTAAATCTCTGAAACCATATTTTTTAGCAATCCTTCGCCATAGTTTTACAGTTTCTTTTATATTATCAAATAGTTCAGTGCGATAAACAATAAATATTGGCTTAGTATCAATTTTGATGTATCTTTTATCAGAAAAGATATTTTCACACAAGAAATTCATGTGAATTTCATCGTCTTGAATAGAATGTATTTGAGGTTGAATAATCTCATTCTCTGAACCGTCCCAACGTTTACTCCATGGCTCGTTAGCCCATATTAAACAAAAGGGAAAATTGATTTCTTTGTTTTTTAAAAAATTATCAATTGGTTTTTCAAGTAAACGTTTCCCGTTGAACCAATAATGATAAAAAGCGAAACCATAAATGCCGTATTTTTTTGCAATTTCTACCTGTTTTTCTAAAACGGAATTTTCGAGTAAATTATAATAACCTAATGAATCATGTGGTATGTGAGGCTGATAATGTCCTTCAAATAGTGGTTTTGCTTTTTTTACATTTGTCCATTCAGTAAATCCCTCACCCCACGCTGCATCGTTTTCAGGAATAGGATGAAATTGAGGTAAATATATTGCAATTGGTTTAATCATTAAGTTTTATAATTCGTAAAAATTTTCCTATTAATCTTTTGAAAAAACTGTTTTTTAGGGGAAGAAAATATGCCGTAAATTCTGGAAATTTCTTTCTAATGTGTCTGTTAAATACCTTATTTGAAATATAAAATTTGTCAGTTATTCTACCTCCTTCTAACTCTCCAACTTGTTGTTGTTCATGTATTCTATATTTTATTGTGACTTCGTCTAAAAAAAACAAACCGTTATAATATGCTGCATGCATTGCTATCCACGCATCGTGCCAATATGCTTTGGGTGTTTTAATTGGCAAAACATATTTTTTTAAAATACTTTTAAATGCAACTGTTGCTCCGGTTACTTTATTGTGATTATTAATCAAATCGATTATTGCATTTTTATTATCAAGCCATTTTTCTTTAACATTGCTGTCAAAATTCCATTTATCCCAAAGTGTTTTATCAAGTAAATTTCCTCTATTATCAATCAGATTAGCATTGGTAAATAAAAATAAACATTTTGGTTCATTAGTAAAAAAATTTATCATTTTTCGAACCTTATCCTCATTCCATATATCATCTTGGTCTGCCAGAAAAATAATGTCACCTGAAGTAAGATATATAGCTTTCTCAAAATTCTTAATTGTTCCTAAGTTTTTTTTGTTTCTAAAAATTTTTATTCGCGTATCAATTTTTCTGTATTTTTCAAGTATATCATTTGTTTTGTCGGTCGAGCAATCATCGCAAATTATAATTTCATCTACAGGTAAAGTCTGAGAGAGGATTGATTGTATCTGTTCTTCTAAAAATTTCTCACCATTATATGTACACAGTGCTACACTTATCATAAAAATTCTTGCATCATTTTAAAATCTTACTTATGAATGGCAATCTTTTAAGAATTTTTTTACCGAGTCGATATTCCTTACTTCTTCTGATCTCTTGCTGTGCCTGAAAGACTTCTTCATCGGTTATTACTCTAAAATCTCCAAAATGAAAATGTTGATTTTGGGGTTCAAAATTATTTCTGTCAGTTGACAAAGAAAGATTATAAAGTGGTATAAAATCAGTAGTTATCGGATTTTGAATGGTAGCATAATTATTTATGAATTTTTCA
Source organism: uncultured Paludibacter sp. (assembly GCA_964508285.1). Taxonomy (GTDB): domain Bacteria; phylum Bacteroidota; class Bacteroidia; order Bacteroidales; family Paludibacteraceae; genus Paludibacter. The sequence continues at coordinate 15,865 of CAZDSY010000039.1, read as the reverse complement.
TTTTTGTAATCAGCCATTATTACCGAACCTGAAAAATTATTCTGGAGAAAATAAAAATTATGATTAAAAAATTGAGATAATAATTTCTTGAATTCATCATAGTAAAGTTCTTTAACATGAAATGGATTTTTATATTTTGGGAGATCTGAATAGTTAGCTTTATCGGGAGATGACATAACCAAAATACCATCTGGTTTTAAAACTCTTTTTATCTCTCTCAACATTTCTTTATGTTGGTCATGGTGCTCGATGGTCTCAAAACTAACAAAAACATCTGCAAAATTATCTTTTAGAGGAATGTTACATGCATCTGCTATTGAAAAATGGAGATTATTTCTTTTGTATTTACTTTTTGCATGTTCTATTGCTTCGTTACTAATATCAAATCCGTAAACTTCGTATGCATATTGCGATAGTATTTCAGAACCATAACCCTCTCCAGAAGCTAAATCGATAACAATTTTGTCATTTAAGTTAATCTGACTTACAACAAAATAATAACGAGTAAGATGTTCAAGTTCAATTACACCTTTCTGTTGAGGTAGAAATCTTTCTCCCGTTAGTTCCATTTAATTTCTTATGTAATTGTTATTCAATTTTCTATCGAGCCAGCAATAAAACCTGTCGTACAAAATAAATATTTTATAACCAATTCTAAAATTTTTGATACGTTTATAAAACATTAAACCATAAGCATTATCCTTATAATCAGCAAGAATATTTTTTGAAATTAATTCATTTAAAACATGATTTCTTTCATCAACTTCAAGATTTCGATTGGTATTACTTATGCCACTCATATCAAAAAGAGTTACATCAACCGGAACATATTTTATGTCAATGTCAGAGAGAATAATTACTTGCAAATACCATTTCCAGTCAGAAACTATACGTAAGTTTTCATCATAATATCCAAACCTTTCAAAAAGCGAACGACGAATAAGTGCAGGAGAGTGATTTAAGGTACCATAATAAAAATCAAGCATTGTTGGTTTACGACCATTAAAACCTTTATCTCGAAAAAGACCTTTGGGTAGTGGTTTAATCATGTTACCATATAAAATTTGATCTTCATTTTCTAAATTTCTGAGCATTTGATCTGTAACATTCATGTCAACTAAAATATCACCCGAATTTACAAACTGTACGAATTCTCCTTCCGCCAATTTAATACCCTTGTTCATTGCGTGATATATTCCATTATCCTTTTCGCTTACCCATTTTAATATAATTTTGGAACCAACTGTTATACTTTCAATGAATTCACGACTTCCATCAGTACTTCCACCATCAATTATTATATATTCAAACTCCTTGGATGTTTGAGATAATACACTCTTTGTTGTTTTCTTCAAACCTTCAAGGTTGTTGTAGTTTATTGTAATGATAGATAATTTAAGCATAAAATATTTATTATACTGTATCCATAAAACTTCTTTGCACTTTGTTGAACACAACCACTCCGATTATCAAAATTACAATCATAAAACCAAAACTGTATGTTAAATGGCCCCAATTAAAAGTACCAACTCCCATCGTGCCATATTTAAAAGCCTCTACTATTGATGTAACCGGATTCAAAGCCATTATCATTTGCCTCTTTGGAGACATTGTACTTAATGGATATATTATTGGTGTTGCGTACATCCATAATTGAACTACAAATGTAAAAAGTATAGTTAAGTCACGGTATTTAGTTGTCATTGATGAAATAATTATTCCAAAGCCAAGAGATAATCCAGCCAACATTAAAATTAAAGCAGGAAATAGTAAAATGTATATATTCGGTGCTACTGATACGCCAATAAACAAGTAATAAAGATAGACTATTATAAATAAAATCAATTGAATAAACATTCGCAGCAAATTTGAGATGACAATAGAAAAAGGTACAATAAGTCTTGGAAAATAAACCTTTCCGAAAATTGCCTGATTGGCAGTAAAAGTTGTTGAGGTTTTGTTTAAACAGTCGGCAAAATATTGCCAACAAACAATACCTGCCAGATAAAACATAGGCTGTGGTAAACCATCAGTAGAAATTCCGGCAATTCCACCAAAAACAACCATATACATTACTGTAGTTAATGCGGGCTGAATAAAAAACCAGGCAGGGCCAAGTATTGTTTGTTTGTATTGTGTAATTATTTCACGTTTTACAAACATAACAAGCAAATCGCGATACTGCCAGATTTCTTTCAAATCGACTTCAAAGAGTTTATTTTTGGGTTTTATTAGTGTAGTATATTCCATCTAATAGAGTTCAGATATTCAAAATTTCAAATAATTTGAAACAACAAGTTTAATTCCATCTTCAAGGGTAACTGATGGTTTCCAACCAATGCTTTTCAGACGATTTACATCAAGTAATTTTCGGGGTGTTCCATCCGGTTTTGTTTTATCCCAAACAATTTCACCATCGAATCCGGTAATTCTTTTTACTATTAATGCAAGTTCTCTGATTTCAAGATCCTCTCCACAACCGATATTAATGTGTGATGGTGTTGTATCAGGAGCATCGAAATTAAGAAAAACAAATACACTTGCATCAGCCATATCATCTACATATAAAAATTCTCTTTTAGGAGAACCGCTTCCCCAAAGCGTAACTGTTGATTTATGGTTATTACGGGTAATTCCATACTTTGCGAGCACTTTAAGGATAGTTTCTTCAGAATAGGAACCATCAACCCCTTCAACTGGTCTTTTTGAAAAATCGGAACGAATTTTAGTTATATCATTTTCAGATAGATATTTTCCGAGTAACATTTTTCTTATTAAAGCTGGCAAAACATGTGATTTTTCAAGATCATAATTATCGTTTGGACCATAAAGATTAGTTGGCATCACAGATATAAAATTACAACCATATTGTGCATGATAAGCTTCACACATTTTTATTCCTGCAATTTTTGCAATAGCATAAGGTTCATTGGTTTCTTCCAGAATCCCTGTTAATAATGCATCTTCTGATATTGGTTGAGCAGCAAATTTTGGATATATGCACGAAGAACCCAGAAAAAGTAGTTTTTTTACACCATGCTTGTAACTCTGATGAATTACATGGTTTTGAATCATCAAATTTTCGTAAATAAACTGTGCACGATAAATATTATTAGCAACAATACCTCCTACTTTTGCTGCTGCTAATATTACGTATTCTGGTTTTTCAAGTTCAAAAAAAGTTTCAACATCTCGCTCTTTAAGCAAATCCAACTCATCGATTGTACGCGTAACAATATTTTTAAAACCTTTTGATTCAAGATTTCTAACAATAGCCGAACCAACCATTCCTGCATGACCGGCAACATATATTTTTGAGTTTAAATCCATCTGATAAGATTTATTGATTTATTCAAAATAGTTCATTACACGAAAACCGGCATTCTTCAGGAATGTTTCTTTTTTCATAAGTTTAATGTCTGAGCGCATCATATCATCAACCAAAGAAGCCAAATTGTATTCAGGAGCCCAATTAAGTTTTGTACGAGCTTTAGTAGCATCTCCAATTAGTAATTCAACTTCAGTTGGTCTAAAATATGCAGGATCAACTTCAACAACAGGTATTTTTATATTTTTAATAATCGGAAGAAATTCTTCTCCAACTTTTTCAACAAATATATTTTCATTTATTCTTTCAATAAAACCTTTTTCATTTAAACCTATGCCGGTAAAATTTATCTCAATTCCAATTTCAGAAAACGAAAGACGTACAAATTCTCGAACTTCAGTAGTTATTCCCGAAGCAATTACATAATCATCCGGTTTATCCTGTTGTAAAATCAAATACATTGCTTTAACATAATCTTTTGCATGTCCCCAATCTCGTTTAGCAGATAAATTTCCAAGAAATAATTTGTCCTGCATCCCCATTGCTATACGGGCAGCTGCACGAGTAATCTTGCGAGTTACAAATGTTTCTCCACGCAGTGGCGATTCATGATTAAACAGAATACCGTTGCTGGCGTGTATTCCGTACGCTTCACGATAATTAACCGTAATCCAGTAAGCGTACATTTTTGCAACAGCATAAGGTGAACGAGGATAAAAAGGAGTGGTTTCTTTTTGAGGAACTTCCTGTACCAAACCATAAAGTTCGGAAGTAGAAGCTTGATAAATACGAGTCTTTTCTACAAGACCGAGGAGTCGAACAGCTTCAAGCATACGCAATGTTCCAATACCATCAGCATTTGCAGTATATTCAGGAGTATCAAAACTTACTTTTACATGACTCATTGCTGCCAGATTGTAAATTTCATCAGGCTGAGTTTCCTGTATTATACGTGTAAGATTCATTGAATCCGTTAAATCACCGTAATGCAGCACAAAATTTCTATTAGATACGTGTGGATCCTGATAAAGATGATCTATCCTATCAGTATTAAAAAGTGAAGATCTACGTTTAATGCCATGAACCAGATATCCCTTTTTTAATAGTAATTCTGCCAAATAAGCACCATCCTGACCTGTAATTCCGGTAATTAATGCGACTTTATTCATTATATCTAAGTTTTCATTATAATAAATGAGAAGTAAAAATACAAACTACACCGTATTTGAACTTCTCACTTGAGGTATTAAAGCAACTATTTATGTTTCCAATTATAAATCTTTATCGTCCTGATAATACTTATGATAATTCGCCATTTCTTTGCGTTTTCGTTTAGATGTGTAGCCATAAGTATAACCTCCGTAAGCATAGCCATAACCATATCCGTAATTATTGCTTCTTGAGTAATAACTTGAATAATATGAAGTTACATCAAGTGAAATATCATTAATTACAGTATATAAATTAGGCACATTATCCAATTTAAGTTGAGCAGTTAGTTTTTTGTAGAAAGATTTATTCGTTTTTTCGTTACGAACGATAAACAAATTTACATCTGACTGCATCGCAAGTGCGTAAGCATCAGCAACAATACCTATTGGACTGGTATCTACAATAATATAATCGTAACGTGAACGTAATTCACGGAACATATCTACAAGTTTTTCAGATCGTATTAATTCACCACAGTTTGGAGGAACAGCACCAGAGGGTATAAAATCGAAATCAACATCAGGCATTTTTATAATGATGTCATCAAGTGTACATTCATTAATAAGGAAATTTGTAACACCGTTTGTTTGTTGAATGTTAAAACGTTGAATTATTGAAGGTTTTCGAATATCCATATCAACAAGTACTGTTTTTGGACTTGCCATACCATAAATACAAGCGAGGTTTGTACAGAAATACGTTTTCCCGTCACCTGATTCACCTGATGTAATCATAATCATAATATTTTTCTTTCGCTGGGCAATAAATTCAACACGTGTTCGGATTACACGAAACATTTCAGTAAAAGCTGAACGTGGATTTTTTGCAACTAAAAGAGGGTCATTACTGTTTGTATGACGAACCATACCAATAAGCTGGAATGGTGAATTCTTAATAACATCCTTAACAGAATGTATTGTATTATTGAGCAATTCAATTAAAATTACAATAACAGCAGGAATTATTAATCCAAGAGCAAAGAATATTAAAGTTGTTTTGGTACGTTTATCAGTATTCGTAGCTCCTTTTGTTCTGGCTTTATCAAGAATTTGATTATCGGGGGTGTTAGATGCTTTTAATATTTGTGCTTCAGCTCTTTTTTGTAGGAAGAAGGTATAATAACTATCGTCCATTTTATATTTTCTGTCAATACCCGATAATTCTACTTCAATTTGAGGTAACCGACGAATATCCTGTCTAACTTTTGAATACCTGTTATTAATATCATTTTTTTCAATTTCCAAAGCAACTTTCATGTTTTTTACCACTTCGTTAATAGCAATTTTTACATTTTCTATTTCACGTGTGTATTTTGCATAAAACATGTTTTTTTCTGTAACTTCACTCCTTTTTACGTGAAGTTCATTAATTTGCTGAACCAAAGCCATGAGCATAGGTTCATTCAAACCTAAACCTGATGGAGCAACCACTGTTCCATCTTCCATATTGGTTTTCAAATATTTACTTAAATAATCAAGGTAATTTTCTTTTAGTCGAATATTTGACATTTCTGTATCATATCCTGTTGCTTTTCCAATTAACTCTGAAGAGTGACTCGAAACATCAACAATCTGATTACGTTGACGAAAACTTGTCATTTCATCTTTTGAAACTTCAAGTGATTTAGAAACATTACTCAACTGATTGTCAATAAACTCCATAGTACGAATGGCAACAATATTTTTCTTTTCAAGATTATCAGCTAGATAAGTATTAAAGAGTGCATTCAAAAAATCAACATCTCTTTCGGGTGTTTCACTTTCTAATCCTACTTCAAGAACATTGGAATCATTAATTCTTGGATTGAACCGTAGTCGTGAAGTAAATTCCATTACAAGTGACTCTCTACTTCTAAATCGAAAATAAATCTCACGTTTTTCATTTAATGTATAATTCTTTGATACTGAAATGAAAAACAGATTATGCTGAATAGTTTGACCGAATTTTGCAGAAATTTTAAAATCTTCATACATTTTATTATCTTCTGCAGTAATTTCAAAGGTTCCGTTTGGATTTATACTAATTTTGAAATAAATATTATAAGCTTCAGGTGCAACATAGTCTGCTTTAATAAAAACAGGTGAATTTTTATATAAATTGCGGGTTTTAAAATTTCCCTGAGAAATGTAGTCGATAAAAAAATTCGGTAAACTATCAAATACTTTTGTAATCAGGTCGTTTGAACGCATAATAATAATTTGGT
>CAZDSY010000039.1:4823-9022 GCA_964508285.1 uncultured Paludibacter sp. | reverse complement strand
AAACTATCAAATACTTTTGTAATCAGGTCGTTTGAACGCATAATAATAATTTGGTTGTTAATATTACGCATGCCATCATCCACTTTAAAACCTTCCATAAGCGCCTGAGTACCAGTATAATTATTTTTGCTTTCATTAATTATTAAGGTACCGGACGAATAATATGTAGGAATAAATTTTCGGTTTTGAAGATAAGCTATTCCTAATGAAAGTATTAGACCTATAACAAACAAGTACCAGTAATGAAAAAATATTGCTAACCACTCTTTATAATCAAAACTCGATTCCTCTTCGGTAAAAGGTTTATCGTTATTTAAACTTTCAAGATTTTTTTTGTTAATTTCCATAAATGAACATTAGTTTTCAAATTAAAAAACCCAATAATTAAAATTTACTGTAATATAAAACTTGAATTAAGAACGTTAAAGAGGTTGTAATTGTTCCAATAAATCCTCCATAACTTGCAACTTTGTAGAAACTTGCAGGTTCACGCTGAACATAAATTATATCATTGGGATAGATATAGTAGTATTTCGAGTCGATAATACTTTTAGGTCTGATATCGAACTGCAGTGTTTCAATTCCACCATCATCTGTTTCTCTTAGTATCCTAACATGTTTAGGATCACCGGTATAACTTAACAAACCTGACATAGACAATGCCTGAAAAATTGTTAGTTTTTCCTTGTAAATTGGGTAAACTCCATTAGCAGCTTCGCCAATAATAGTAAAAGTTTTGTTCGCAATACTAAGTTTAACACTTGCATCTGGTATAAGTTCTCTAAATTTTTCTTCTACAACTCTTTCGGCTTCATTAATGGTAAGACCTTTTACCGGGATATTGCGTATAAAAGGTAAATCAATAGTTCCATCGGGAAAAACTCTATAAGAATTAATATACTGACCTGTGGTACCAGACTCGCTGCTGATAAGCTTAGAAGTAACTTCGTCTGATGTCAATAAACGATAAATAATTTCATCATTGACTTTGATACGATAAGGTTTATACTCTGCTTTTTCGTATTTAGGCAGAAAGATATTATTTTCCTGTAACAGACCAACACTTTGATAGTTATAACACGATGTAAAAGTGAAAACTACAAAAAAAAGTGGTAATATATGAATTTTTTTTATCATAACTCTTATGGAATTAATTTTTTCAATCACTTGCCAATATTAAACAGAGATTGGAAAATAATTGTACCAAACGATATCGTTGACAAAATAGTCGCAAACAGGCTCGTAAGATTTGTTACACTGTAAAATTGTTCATCAAGCGTTTGAATATAAATAACATCATTGGGTTCTACATAAAAAAATTCCGAATGAATTAAATCAGCACTTCTTATATCAAAAATTTTTATTTCTGTGCCATTCTTTCCTTCTCTTATAATACGAACCTTACTTCTATCACCAAAAATACCTATATCGCCTGCCATTGCCAAAGCTTGAAAAATATTAATTTTTTCACGTGGAATAGGAAAATAACCGGCCTTACCACTTCCGAGCACACTAAAATATCGTTGTACTATTTTCATTTCAACAGTACTAAATCTGTAGTAGGGTTCAATCTCTTTTTCAAGCTTAAATGTAGCATCACGCACATTCATACCCTCCACGTAAACTTTCCCAAGCATTGGAAAATTGATAGTTCCATCTTCCAGAACAAGATATGAATAAAGGTCATAATACGAATTTATTCCACCAACATTACTTCCTGAAGACATCATCATTTGGCTTACTTGTGTACCACCATTAAAAAGCAAATTAGTTTTTTCGTCTGTAGAATATACTTTTACATAGAGTCTATCTCCTGGTTTTATGAGGTAATCTTCATAAGTAGAGGTATCTTTGTACGAAGGGATCAAAAAATCGGGCTTTTGCAGATAATTAACTTTTCGGGCTGTAATACAAGATGTGAAAATTAAGGCTGAGATGCAAATTTGTATTATCCGAATACTTGTTTTGTACATATTTGGTTTCACATTATTGAAAAATGATTTGCAAAGATATTTGTTTTTTTGAGAAAATAAAAAAGAGAGGTTGAAATATTTACTTTAATGGATATGTTTTAAATTTTATCTCAGTAAATAATCAAATGTTTGAAATTAAATGTGTGTCAAAAAAATGTTGAAGTTAAAAAGATAAGTTTGCAGATAGTATCGTTGGTATAAAAATTGATGTAATTTTGCACTAAGTTAAGATAGAAAACTAATTTTGAATATCAAAGTTTGTAAAAAAATGAATAAAAATATTATTGTCGGAGTTTTATTAGCATTTATTTCAACAATTAATGCTCAAAACATTGAGTTTCCTAAACCTACAATTGACTTATCAAAAGTTGATATTTCAAAAATTGATTTATCAAAATTGAACATGGAAAAGTTTAATTTTGGTTTCAAGTTAAGCCCTTCAATCGGATGGCTTGATGTAAATCATTATGATATGCAAGCCGGTGGTGCTTCTCTTAATTTTGGCATTGGAGGAATAGCTGAATATACGATTAATAATTTAATTTCAGTAGTTTCAGGTATCAACTATAATACATTTGGTGGTTATGTTTTAGACAATCAGTCACTTAATGATGCTACAACTGCAGACAATTTTAAAATAAATTATTCTCAAATTGAAGTACCTCTTGGCGTTAAAATAAAAACTCCCGCACTTGGCCGTATTTCATACTTTGTGCATGGAGGCTTAACAAGTGGTTTTGTTCTTTCTGCTTCTGAAAAGCATAAAAAAACAAATAAAAACCAAGTTTCAAGCCCTGTAGATATTTATTCTTTAACTATACCAACTAATGCCGGTTTTTTAGTTTCAGTTGGAAGCCAATTTAAAATTACCAAAAAAATTAATTTGATTGGCGAAATTGCTTACAAACGAATTCTGACAAACACTTCTGATGCTGCTGCTTATATAAAATCAGGCAGATACTCCAATCAAAGCGATCTACAAATATATCCGGGAAGTATGGAGTTTTCGTTGGGTTTTTTATTTAAATAAATCTGCTTTTGCTAATGAAAACTTATATTTATTCTATTTTATTCATAGTTCTGACCTTATTTATCGGAAGTTGTTCCTCTGAAAAAAAAGCTAAACAGGCAGAAACTGAAATTGCCGTAATTGAAGATCTTATCAACAAAAATTTTTATAATCTCGCAAAAATAAAAATAGATAGCTTTCATGTAAATTACCGTATGATGGTTGATAAAAGAAAAATAGTTGCTGCACTTGAAGATACAATAACACTGCGGGAAAGCTATCGTAACATTCAATATTGCGATACAGTTTTACCAAAACTGACTCATCAACTCGATTCGATGATGAAAAATTTCAGACTTGAAAAGGACGCTCGTTTTCAGGAAACAGGTGATTATGTACATAAAATTCATGTAACGGAACAAAATGTTAATCGGAATTATCTGAAAGTTAAAATTGATGAAAATGGTGAACTGAAGCTTTTTAGTTACGTTACAGGCATAAAAATTTCACATAATCGTCTTAAAGTAAGTGCGGGAGAATTTTTTACCCAAACCGACACTTTGGATAGTAAGAATTTCTCAGAACACAATTTCAACGATGGAAATGCATATAATGAATTGGTAATTTTTGGTGGTGAAAGTGTTGAAAATATTGTAAAATTTATTTTTGAAAATCAAGGTTCAATAATTAAGGTTACATTAATCGGGAAGAAAGAATTTTCTTACGTTTTGTCAACACAGGATATCAAAGCCATTTCAGATAGTTATCATTTTTGGATTGTAAAAAAAGATATCGTAAAACTTGAAAAACAATTAAAAAATTCAAACTTTAAAATTGACAGAATTAAAATTATCAATAAAAACAAACAAAAAATTTAAGATTAAACACATGAAAAAAACCATTCAGACAATAGCTATCTTGCTTTTTTTCAGCATTACAGCATTTACTCAAGCCACTAAAAATGTAGAAATTATTGAGTTAAATTCAGCTCAGTTTAAACAAAAAGTTTGGAATTTCGACAAAAACAAAGAATTTAACCGCATTGGGAAAATTCCGTTGATACTTGATTTTTATGCAACATGGTGCCGACCATGCAAGATGCTGGCACCTCACCTTCAGGAAATTCAGAATAAGTACAACGGAAAACTTATAGTTTACAAAATTGATGTTGATAAAGAACCAGAAATTGCAAAACTATTCAAAGTTCAAGCTATGCC
>CAZDSY010000039.1:0-4723 GCA_964508285.1 uncultured Paludibacter sp. | reverse complement strand
TTATTTCAAATAAACATGCGTAAATAGTTTGATGTGAAAGTTGATGCTTCAGGATTTTAGTTACAAACCCAATTTTTATTATTTCAAAATCTGAAAGTAAATCCTTAAAACTTTTATTCGCGGCAAGTTCTTCTTTGTAAAATATTTTATCTGCTTCAACTAGTGGAAATTCGTATAAGTTGCGCCAAACATCCTTAGCTTCTCGTTTTTGAATATAAATATTTTCGCCTGATTTGAGATATAAATAGTTGAAATAACGAGACTTTACATTTATTTTTTTAGATTTAAATGGTAAAAGGTTAACAACATTTGTTTGGAAAGCAACGCATATACTTTTCAGAACACAATTCGAACAATCGGGTGTAGTTGGAACACACATCAATGCACCAAATTCCATTAAAGCCTGATTGTGTAAACCGGGATTCTTCTTATCAAGTATTTTGTTAGCCAAAGCATAGATTATTTTATTCCCAATAGTAGTATCTACAGCATTTTCTACGCTGTACAAACGCGATAAAACACGTATAACATTACCATCGACTACAGCATATGGCATATTAAAGGCAATTGAACAAATAGCTGCCGCTGTATACTCACCTACACCTTTAAGTTTTAAAACATCTTTGTAATTTTCAGGAAAATTACCTGCATGATGTGTAATAATTTGTGATGCTGCAATCAGCATATTTCTTGCACGTGAGTAATAACCAAGTCCTTGCCATAATTTCAAAACTTCATCTTCTGTAGCAGCTGCAAGAGATTTTACATTGGGAAATTTTTGAATAAAACGAAAATAGTATTCAATGCCCTGTGCAACACGTGTTTGTTGTAAAATGATTTCAGAAACCCATATTTTATATGGATCGGTTATATCACGCCATGGCAAATCACGTTTATTATGTTCATACCATTTTATTAATACTTCTGAAATTGCATTTTTTCTATTTATATGGTTCATTGACATACTTAAAATTCAAAGAAATTACAAAACAAATATTTATTACAAAATTACAGATAAAATTGCCCAAAAATCATATGAATAAAACAAATATAAATGGATTTGTATTATTTTTAAGCAAGTTATATTGAAAAACAGCATTAAACTACTTTCTATATTAGTTTTTAATTTTTTTGAGATTTAAAACAATCATTTAGTAAAATTACTTTTCGAGAGATTAAGCCTGACAAAATTGTCGTATTCAAAAAGAAAAAAGTTTAGAAAATAATCATCAAAAGTTTTATTAATCAGAATTAAAGCTATATATTTGCAGTCCGTTTGCAACTAAATTATTCAATAACATAATTACTAACAAAAAACATTAACAAAATGACTAAAGCAGATATCGTAAACGAGATTTCGAAAAATACAGGTATCGATAAGGCAACTGTATTGACAACTGTTGAAGCTTTTATGGAAGCTGTAAAATTATCTCTCTCGAAAGACGAAAACGTTTATTTAAGAGGGTTCGGTAGCTTTATAATTAAAGAAAGAGCTGAAAAAACTGCCCGTAACATTTCAAAAAATACAACAATTATTATTCCTGCTCACAAAATTCCGGCATTTAAACCTGCTAAAACTTTTGTAAGCGTTGTAAAATAATTTTTTAATCAGTAAATTAAAATACAAATGCCAAGCGGAAAAAAAAGAAAAAGACATAAAATGTCGACGCACAAGCGGAAAAAACGTTTAAGAAAAAACAGACACAAAAAGAAATAAAACTGGATTTTGAGTCTAAAATAGTTTTTCAACGTAAAACAAACTTAAAAACATTATCTGGTTTTAAGTTTGTTTTTTTTTAAAAAAAAAGAACATATAAAAACAGAAAAAGTGAATAGCGAATTAGTAGTAGATGTACAATCATCTGAAATTTCTATTGCGCTGCTCGAGGACAAACGATTAGTAGAATTTAACCAGGAAACCCGCGAAGAACAATTTTCAGTTGGAAATATCTATGTCGGTAAGGTAAAAAAAATAATGCCAGGTCTGAACGCAGCCTTTGTAGATGTAGGACATGAAAAAGACGCTTTTCTTCACTATCTTGATTTAGGTTCTAATTTCAACACACTTTACCAGTTTACTACGCAGGTATTAAGCGACCGAAAAAAAATACCTGCCATTCAGAAAATCAAACTATTACCCGAGATCGAAAAAAACGGTTCGATCACTGATGTACTTAAAACCGGACAGGACATATTAGTACAGATAGCAAAAGAGCCTATCTCAACAAAAGGTCCGCGGTTGACAGCTGAAATTTCATTAGCCGGACGATTTCTGGTTTTAATACCATTTGCCGACAAGGTTTCGGTATCTCAAAAAATTAAAACCGAAGAAGAACGATTCAGATTGAAACAGCTGATTCAAAGCATTAAACCAAAAGGATTCGGAGTAATTGTACGCACTGTGGCCGAAGATAAAAAAGTAGCTGAACTCGATAATGAGCTTAAAATACTCGTTAAAAGATGGGAAGAAACGATAAGTAAAGTGCAGCAATCCAAGGGAGTATCCCTTATCATGGAAGAATTGGGTCGCACTGTTGGGATAATTAGAGATTTATTCAACACAAGTTTCAAACAAATTTACGTTAACGACCAAAAAGTTTTTAACGAAGTAAAAGATTATGTTGAACTGATTTCGCCCGACAAAAAAGATATAGTAAAACTTTATAAAGAAGAAAACCCGATTTTTGATAGTTTTGGAATAACAAAACAAATCAAATCGGCCTTTGGAAAAACAGTTTCATTTAAAAGCGGTGCATATCTGATAATTGAACATACCGAAGCGCTCCATGTTATTGATGTAAATAGCGGCAACCGATCGAAAGTGGGCAGCGGGCAGGAAGACAATGCTCTTGATGTAAATTTGGCAGCGGTAGACGAAATAGCTCGACAGCTTAGGTTGCGTGACATGGGAGGTATTATTGTAATTGATTTTATCGATATGCATGATGCCGATAATCGACAGAAAGTGTTTGACCGTATGCGCGAAGTGATGCAAAACGACAGGGCAAAGCACAACATTTTACCTTTAAGTAAATTTGGTTTGATGCAAATGACCCGTCAAAGAGTAAGACCGGTTACATTTATCGATATTGAAGAAACCTGTCCTACCTGTTTTGGAACAGGACGTACAAAACCTTCGATACTTTTTACGGATCAACTCGAAAACAAAATTGAATTGCTTAGAAGTAAGCTTAACATCAAAGAATTCACTTTGCATTTACATCCTTACGTTGATGCATATTTATCTATAGGTTTGATATCGCTTAAGATGAAGTGGAAACTGAAATATGGAATGGGTTGTAAAGTAATTCCATCTGAAAAATTAGGTTTTCTCCAATACAAGTTTTACGATAAAAAAGGAGTTGAAATTAACCTACAGGAAGAAAAAGAAAAGATTTCTTAGGTCAAAGAAAAGCTGCCCCTCGTGGCAGCTTTTTTAATCGTAAAAAGTCCACGTAAGACCCATTTTAAAAATTGCAGGATTGTAAGGATAATAGGGCATTGAAAAATATGCACCTTTCATAAAAAGCTGATTTACATGATAATATTCAGCAAAAAACCGCACCCGCTTTAAATGAAATGTGCCATAAACATTTACAAGTGGGTAATTTCCTACAAGCATTTCGCGTTGATTGTAAAATCTGCCTGTAGCCGGCATATAGCTTGGAGCAAAATATGCAGAATGATATCTGATATTTAATCCAAGTTGTAAAGTTAAAACATTGAACCACAAATCAGTATAATACAAATTATGATGTAATGTGATCAAAGGTAATGGCAAAACTTCTGATTTTGAACTTAATTGATAAACCACATCATTTTTAAGTCCAAATTTTCCAAAGCGAAAATCCTGTTTTAATCGGGCAGACAGAATTTGTATATTCCCATCATATTGAGTTGGTAAAGCAAGCGTATCATAAAAAATTTGGTTGGTTATATTTTCGATGTTCATTTCTAATGAAAATCGTCGTGTGGGTATAGAAATAGTACCTCCAATATGTGTTTTATATATTTTCGAGAAATTATTGTTCCATTTAAAATGATTTGAAATATAAAACTGTTCAAAAAATTCAGGCTCATTGCTTTTCACAAAGCCATTAGCTTTCAGTGTTAAACTGTCTTTTCGGATTTTAAAATATCCGCCAATAAACGCACCAAGATTAAAATCTCCGACTTTATATCCCAGCAACGTTATTTCTCCGTTAAAATTATACCGAAAATATTTACCCTGATCTTTTGATAAAACAGCTCCAATTTTGGTGTTCGATTTTAATTTATGTCCGATAATTGTATCGTTGGCAAATGTAAAACGTTCGATACTGTTTTCGGCAAATGCAGTTAATCCAAATTTCAGCGATTTATTAAATTCTTCGGCCATTCCTACAGCAATTCTGTTGGTTAGAGTTTGCTGAGCTGCGGTATCATTGGTCTGCACTGAATTGAAATATGTGTTTCTGTAAAATATTTTTTCAGCATATGGTTCTAAATAGCGCTTTCTACCATCATCGTATTTCAATGTATGTATAAAACGTGTTACCGGTACAAATACAGTTAGAGAAGAATCAGATTGATTTGGAACTTTTCGCTGAATACCAAGTGTATAATGATGATTGTAAAAAAATTGTAAATACATTAAATCAGCATAACCCTGAATATTTACGGGTATATTTTTCGTAGTTGTTCCTCTTGGTGGATTAGTAATATAACTTGTCTGGGTAATTCC
>CAZDSY010000038.1:5740-23905 GCA_964508285.1 uncultured Paludibacter sp. | reverse complement strand
AAAATAAAAGATGAAATAAAGGCGCTAGAAGGCAAACTATCGAAGGCAGAATTAAGTGAAGAAGATCGTAAGCAAACCGAAGAAGAACTTGCCAAGGTAAAATCGAAGTTATTTAAACCAATTATTGGATGTGAAGTTTATGTTGCACGTCGTGGACGAAAGCTCAAAGAAGCACAGGAAGACCGCAGCGGCTATCATTTGGTTCTGCTGGCAAAAAACAAAAAAGGTTACCAGAATCTGTGTAAACTTGTATCAATAGGCTGGATGGAAGGCTTTTATTACCGTCCGCGTATCGACCACGAAATTCTTGAACAATACAGCCAAGGATTAATAGCCTCTTCGGCATGTTTGGGTGGAGAAATACACAAAAAAGTAGAACTAGGCGACATAAAGGCAGCAGAAGAAGCCGTGTTGTGGTATAAACGCGTTTTTGGTGATGATTTTTATATTGAACTCCAGCGCCATAAAACCGATAAACCCAATGCCGACTACACTACGTATGAAAAACAAGAGCGCCAGAATGTTGAACTGATAAAACTTGCACGTAAAACCAACACAAAGTTAGTTGCAACGAACGATGTGCATTTTGTTGAAGAAGAACATGGCGATGGACACGAACGACTGATATGTTTGAGCACAGGAAAGGATCTGGACGATCCTACAAGAATGCGATACACCAAACAGGAATGGTTGAAAACTCCTGAACAAATGATGGAAATTTTTGCCGATGTTCCCGAAGCTATCCAAAGCACACAAGAAATTGAAAAAAAAATCGAAATATATGATATTGATTCATCTGTAATTATGCCCGTTTTTCCTATCCCTGAAGATTTTGGAACTGAAGCTCAGTATAGGGAAAAATATCCCGAAGAAATTTTACAACAGGAATTTACAGACCCCCTTGAAAACAAAGGCGGTTATGAAAAAGCGTTACGCGTAAAACTTGAAGCCGATTATCTGACAAAACTCACTTATGAAGGAGCTAAAAAAAGATATGGCAATGAATTGGACGATGAAAAAAGAGAGCGCATCGATTTTGAGTTGAATGTTATGAAAAACATGGGCTTCCCGGGTTACTTCCTCATTGTTCAGGATTTTATAAAAGAAGCACGAAAAATGGGCGTTTGGGTAGGCCCCGGACGCGGTTCAGCAGCCGGCTCAGTGGTTGCCTATTGCCTTGGAATTACTGATATCGATCCGATGAAATACGATTTACTTTTCGAGCGCTTTTTGAATCCCGACCGTATTTCTATGCCCGATATTGATATAGATTTTGATGACGATGGACGTGGAATGGTGTTAAGATGGGTAACTGAAAAATACGGAGAAGAAAAAGTAGCTCATATTATCACTTATGGTACTATGGCTACAAAATCATCGATTAAGGATGTGGCCCGCGTTCAACGCCTGCCATTGCAGGAAGCTGAACGACTAACCAAACTCATTCCTGATAAATTTCCGGAAGATAAAAACGGGAACGCGCCAAAAGTAAATATCAAAAACTGTATTCAACACGTTCCTGAATTGCAAATGGCAAGAAACTCTGCAGATCTGAATCTTTCGAGTACGCTCAAATATGCCGAAATGTTAGAAGGTACTGTTCGTCAAACCGGAGTTCATGCCTGTGGAGTAATTATCGGAGCAGATGAATTGACCAAGTTTGTGCCTTTGAGTACTGCACCCGATAAAGAAACCGGCAAAGAAATACTGGTAACACAATACGAAGGTTCGGTTATCGAAGAGGTAGGTTTGATAAAAATGGACTTTCTGGGGCTTAAAACACTTTCAATAATGAAAGAAGCTGTTGAAAACATCAAAAAATCAAAAGGAATCGATCTCGATATAAATGCAATACCAATTGATGATAAAGAAACTTACGAACTTTTCAGTAAGGGTATGACCGTGGGAACATTTCAGTTTGAATCGGCCGGAATGCAAAAACATTTGCAGGCACTCCAACCTTCCCAATTCGAAGATCTGATTGCCATGAATGCCTTATATCGTCCCGGACCTATGCAATATATTCCGCAGTTTATCAACCGCAAACACGGGCGAGAAAAAATAGAATATCCTTTCCCAGTAATGGAAAAGCGTTTGAAAGATACCTATGGAATCACCGTCTATCAGGAACAGGTGATGCTTCTGAGCCGCGATTTGGCGGGATTCACTCGTGGTCAATCCGATGAATTAAGAAAAGCCATGGGGAAAAAATTAGCCGATAAAATGGCAGCTCTTGAAGTGAAATTTATGGATGGTTGCCGCAAAAACGGTTATGGACCCGATGAAAAAATAAAAAAGATTTGGGATGACTGGGCTGAATTTGCCAAGTATGCATTCAATAAATCGCACGCTACCTGTTATTCGTGGATTGCTTATCAAACAGCTTACTTAAAAGCACACTTCCCTGCCGAGTTTATGGCTGCCAACTTAAGCCGTAACAAGGACGACATTTCAGAAGTCGGTAAATTTATGGACGAATGTAAGGCGATGGGAATTAACGTATTAGAACCCGATGTGAACGAAAGCGATTTGACATTTACCGTAAATAAAGATGGAAATATCCGATTCGGATTAGCCGGTGTAAAAGGGGTGGGTGAGGCTGCTGTTCTTTCAATTATTGCTGAACGGAATCAAAACGGGAAATTTAAATCATTCTTCGATTTCATCGAAAGAGTAAACTTAACATCGTGTAATAAACGCACTATTGAGAGTTTAGCACTATGTGGTGCATTCGATGCTTTTAGCGACATCAAACGTGAACAGCTTTTTGCGGAAAACAGCAAAGGAGAACCGGTACTCGAAACCATTATGCGTTACGGAAATAAATATCAGACAGATGCTGCCATGGCAAAAAATTCACTTTTCGGCGATATGGCCGAAGTTGAAATTCTAAAACCGGAGATTCCCTATGTGCCCGATTGGTCGCCCCTTGAAAAACTGAACCGCGAACGGGAACTTATTGGCATGTATCTCTCTGCACATCCACTCGACGAATTTGCCTTTGAAATAAACAACATTTGCAATACCACAACTGTTGAACTAAAAAATCTTGAAGCCTTGCAAGGCAAAGCATTACGCATTGGCGGTATGGTAACTGCTGTTCGTCACGGTACTTCCAAAGCCGGAAATCCTTATGGAGTTTTTACACTTGAAGATTATGCAGGTGCATTTGAATTTGCACTTTTCGGGCCTGCTTATGTTGAGTTTAGCAAATTTATGATTAAGGATTTGTATCTTTTTATCCATGCGCAGGTAATTGAAAGAGGCTCTGATTATCGTTTTCAGAATCAAAACCAAAACCAAAACCAAAATGCGGATAAACCCAAAGAACTAACGTTGAAGATAATGAAAATTGAAATGCTCAACGAAGTTCGGAATAAATTTATCGACCGACTGAATATTACGATCCCTTTACACGAACTTGATGAAGATTTAGCGTATTCAATCTCTGAAAATATGCTGAAAAACAAAGGTAATATCAATGTTTTCTTTACTATCAACGATGCTTTTACAAATAACAAAATAAGTCTATTCTCCCGTCAGTACCGCATAAATATCGATAAACAACTTTACCGCATGCTCCAAAAAGCGAAAGAAGCTGGCAAAATTGATTATAATGTGGGGTTGAGAATGTAGTAATATGAGAAATTAAGTTGCTGATAATAGTTATTGATCAACACATAGTCCTCAATAGTTTATAAAAAGAAAAAGGCTAAGAAAACATAGAATTTCCCCGAAAATCTGGATAATTTCAGCAATGTAAAATATCGTCAGGGATATTAAGTCTATGAAAGAAGTATTTTTCTTCAGCAATTTCAATGAATTCCATTGTTTTAGAAAAGATAATTCATTTTTATAATCTGTTTTGTATTTTGATATTGCTTTTGTAAAATATTGGATCAAACAATTGACAGTAATCTACTCATTCAAACGAGCAACAGTTACTGATAATATCCTACTTGAAATTTATCCTTTTTACTTTATACCCAATTTCCTGAAGCAGAGTTGCAATTTTAATTCTGAAATCACCTTGAATAAGTATTTCACCATCGCGGGATGAACCTCCGGCACTGCATTTTACTTTGAGTGTTTTGGCAAGTTCTTTCAGTTCTTCGTCCGTACCTTCAAAACCTGTAATAAGTGTTGCCGGTTTTCCATTGCGTTTATCAAGTTCAACCCGTAATAGTTCTTTATGAAGTTTTTTTTCTTCCTTTTTTAGCGGTTGTTGTATTTCTTCACCTTCCGGCAGATTGTTTTTTAAGCTACTGAGTTTCTCTTTCCAATCCATATCTTGCGTTCTTAAATCAATATCCTTTTTCTTTAAGCACCTTATTTACTGCTGAAGCCCACGCTTTATAGGCCTTTTTATTCAGATGTAATCCATCGACATGATATTCGCTTTTAAGTTTCCCATTTTCCGATAATAGGGTGTTCAAATCGATATAAGTAAGATTTTTTTCTTTTGCTAAAGTCCGAAGAAAATTGTTCAGCGTATCCACCTGCGCATTGGTGGTTTGGTTGGTAATTTCCCATGGGTAATTTACATAAAGAACACTTTGCAGTACCGGTTCAATGTTCCTTTTCTGTAGTTTTTCAACAATTATCGTATAATTCTTTTCGATACACTCAATGGGCACATTCACTCCAAGATCGTTTATTCCACCCTCGACAAAACACAATTTTGGTTTATGCCTTATCACATATTTGTCAATTAAATGCAAATAATTAAAAGTGGTAAATCCCGGGAATCCTGCGTTTCTTACATCACATCGTTTTAATTCCGATGACCAATTTGCATGGGCAGTAAGGGAATTACCAAACATTACTATAGTGTATGTTTTATTTGCAGTAAGTTTTTTTATAATTTCCGTTCGGTACCGAATTACTGCAATGGCAATTAATGCCAACAATATCAGATTTAAAATCAGAGAAATCAAGAGTGTTGTCTGAATGTTTTTCATGCTCTGAAGAAATTTCTACACTTCTATTTCAATTTTCTGAAAAATTCCCAAATAATAATACCTGCAGTTACACTTACATTAAGTGAATGTTTTGTACCGAACTGAGGAATTTCTACACATGTATCACACAGGTCAATCACCTGCTGTTGTACTCCTTTTACTTCGTTACCCAAAATTACCGCATACTTTTCCCCGGGTTCAGATTTGAAATCAGATAACATTACGCTTCCGTGTGCCTGTTCAATAGCGATTAAAGTGTAACCTTTGTTTTTCAACTCCTTAACAGCGTCAATAGTTTCAGCAAAATACTTCCATTCCACCGTATCTTCTGCTCCCAATGCGGTTTTATGAATTTCCGGATTGGGAGGAGTGCCCGAAATTCCACAAAGATAAACCATGCCCGTAAGAAAAGCATCGCAGGTACGAAAAACCGAACCAATATTGTGCATACTTCGCACATTATCGAGCACCACAACGAGAGGAATTTTTTGCTCAGCTTTAAATTCATCCGGCGTAAGCCGATTCATTTCAGTGATGCGTAGTTTTTTCATTCCTATGAAAGCAGTAGATACTTCTCTGACGATGAAACTTGCCTTTTCTTTTATATGATTATTCCTTCAGCCATTTATCGAGCCAACCGAAGAAAGTACGTTGCCACAAAATACCGTTTTGAGGTTTTAGCACCCAGTGATTTTCGTCGGGGAAAATTAGCAAGCGTGCAGGCACACCACGTAAAACAGCTGCATTAAAGGCAGCCATGCCCTGCGAAGCAAGAATGCGATAGTCTTTTTCTCCGTGAATAACCAGAATGGGTGTGTCCCATTTATCCACAAAAAAATGCGGTGAATTCGCATAAGAACGTTGTGTCACGGCATTATCTTTTTCCCAGTAAGCGCCACCTAAATCCCAATTTACAAACCACATTTCTTCGGTTTCGAGGTATTGCTGAGGTAAATTAAACATTCCATCGTGCGCAATAAATGCTTTAAATCTCTTTTCATGATGACCGGCAAGCCAAAATACTGAAAAACCACCATAACTTGCACCTACACAACCTAACCGGTCTTTATTAACAAAAGGTTCCTGCGACACAGCATCGATAGCTGAAAGATAATCTTTCATATTTTGTCCGCCATAATCGCCACTGATTTGTTCGAGCCATACCTGACCAAATCCCGGCAAGCCGCGACGGTTAGGAGCAACGATAATATAATCGTTTGCAGCCATCATTTGAAAATTCCACCGATACGACCAGAACTGACTTACAGCAGATTGTGGACCACCCTGACAATACAGCAAGGCTGGATATTTCTTATTGGGGTCGAATTTTGGAGGATAAATTACCCAAACGAGCATTTGCTTATTATCGGTAGTTGTAACCCATCGTTCCTCTACGCGTCCCATTTCAAGCTGATCAAGGATATGTTTATTTTCGAAAGAAAGTTCGGTGGATTCGCCCGTTTTAGTATCAACACTGTAAATTTCATTCGGTTTACTCATGGAGTGACGAATTGCCATCAATTTATCACCTACGGGAATCACTTTCTCGTAATCGTGCTGACCATCAGTAATTTTAGTGATATTATTGTCCAACAAATCAAGACGATAAATTTGTGATTTTGCATGCCAAACACTTACAAAATAAATGGATTTGCTGTCGTCAGTCCACTCAGGTGATTCAACATTTTGGTCGAAAGTAGCAAACATATCCTTTTTTTCGCCGGTAGCCACATTCATTACAAACAACCGGTTTTTATCTGCCTCGTACCCATCGCGTTCCATACTTTCCCACAGCAACCATTTTCCATCGGGCGAAAAAACAGGATTTTTGTCATAGCCCATCATTCCATCAGTTTTATTAACAGTGGTTCCGTTTTCTACATTATAAAAGTAAATATCTGAATTAGTGGAAACAGCATACTCCTTCCCTGTTTTTTTTCGACATGTATAAGCAATGATTTTACTATCGGGACTCCATGCAAATTGCTCAATACCTCCAAAAGGTTTCATTGGACTTTCAAAAGGCTCGCCTTCCATAATGTCTTTGTCTCCTGAAAGTTTTTTCCCGTTAAAATCAGCAATAAAAGGATGAGGTACAGTAGTTTTCCATTCGTCCCAGTGCTTGTACATCAGGTCATCTACGATAATGCCCGATGACTTTGATAAATCGGGATAAATATCCGCAGTAGTCTGACCAAATTTCACATCAGCAAAATAAAGTAATTTCTTTTCATTAGGAGAGAAAGCAAAACCATTGAGACCTGTTTCATGGAGGCTGATTTGTTTGCGTCCGGTACCATCGGCTTTCATTATCCAAAGTTGAGAAATTCCTTTTTTATCCGGACAAAGAAAGGCAATGTGTTGACTGTCGTTCATCCATACAGGTGAACTTTCTCTTTCAGAAGTTTGTGTAATTTGTTTTTTCTCCGATCCATCAATATTCATTACAAAAATTTCCGTATTGCTTTTATTTTCAGCTACAGAATAATAAGATACAGTATAAAGTGCTTTTTTACCGTCAGGAGAAATTTTTAGACCACCCAAACGTCCGAATGACCAAAGCACTTCTGGAGTCATACGTCCATCCTTAATTTCAGGATTTTGTTTTCCTATTAAAGAAGTCGATGCTTTGTTATTATCACACGAAACCGACATAACGGTTATTGCCATAAGGGTAAATTTTAAGATATGTTTTAACATGTGTGTAATTTATTTGTGTTAATTTTTTCGATACTATGATAGATTTTCGTTATCGCAAGAAGTTTATTGATATGGGTTTCCTGTAAAAGGGTTAAAATAAAGATTACAAAGAATTTATGACCTCTATAATTCGCTCAGCGGTTTTACCATCCCACAATTCAGGAATTCTGCCTTTTTTCCATTCTCCGGCAAACAATTTTTCAAGTGCAGGTTTAATTGCTGCGGGATTTGTACCTATAAGTTCATTGGTGCCCACTGTACAGGTCTCAGGACGCTCGGTATTGTCGCGAATAGTAATACAAGGCACTCCCATTACCGTTGTTTCTTCAGTAATACCACCTGAATCAGTTATAACTGCTTTTGAGTTTTTTACCAAATAGTTAAACTCTAAATAACCCATTGGGTCAACAATATGCAAATTCGGCGCAGCGATTCCCAATTCATTGAATATTTTTGCAGTACGGGGATGTATGGGGAAAATCACAGGTTTATTGTGTACATTCTGCAATATTTGATACATTAGAGCTTTTAGTTTCTCGGCTTCATCTACATTTGCCGGACGATGCATGGTAAGTACCAAATAATCTTTTGCCTTTAATTTGAGTTGATCGTAAATTTCCGGCTTTGTAAATCTGTGCATATTTGCCTGCAATGTATCAATCATCACGTTTCCAACGAAGAAAATTCGGTTTTTGTTTACACCCGAATTACGCAGATTTTGATTGGCAACTTCGGAAGTTGTGAAAAAGTAATCGCAAAGGGCGTCGGTAACCATGCGGTTTATTTCCTCAGGCATAGTCAGATCCCATGAGCGAATGCCGGCTTCGATATGTGCCACGCTGGTACAAAGTTTCTTTGCAACAATACTGCAAGCCATAGTTGAAGTAACATCGCCAACTACCATAACAATATCGGTAGGATGTGCCATCAAATCTTTTTCGAAAGCAACCATTATTGCGGCAGTTTGTTCGGCATGTGTACCACCACCGCAACCTAGATTTACATCAGGTTCAGGTATGTTCAATTCATTAAAAAAAGTCTCACTCATACGGTGGTCATAATGCTGACCAGTATGAACAAGACGATAATCGATTTGTTTTCCCGATTCCTTTGCCTTTTGAATTGCATGAATAATTGGAGCAATTTTTACAAAGTTTGGACGCGCGCCCGCTATTAATGTTATATGCATGTATATTAGTTGATAGTTTATAATTGATAATTGATAGTTAATAGTGTGTTGTCTTTTGCAGAAATCATATCAACATATTTCAGTCAAGACACAATGTATTAAAAACAACAAACTAAAAACAACAAACTTGTGATTAGAATCTACCACAGCGGATTCACTATGACTCTTGGAGCTCTCATACGGAACAAATTTCCTGATTTTTTAATTGTAAGCATAGCGCCGTAATTTCTACCGTACATACTACCATAATCAGCTCCCAGTGAGAGAGAAGTTGTAAAATCATCCCCCCAGTTACGATTGAGTTCGCACAAAACAGAAGCATTGCGGCGACGGAATGGAAATGGTTCTTTTGGTTTACCATAGTTTTCGGAGTATGTTCCTAACAATCGATATTCGATAACTTTTAGATTTCCTTCCATTCCGAAATGATGAGCTTTGACTAAATTGTTATTTCCACGAATTTTTTTTTCGTTACCAACTATTGAGTACAAAGTAGAGGATATGAGCGGAATACCTACAGTTCGTCCGTAATAGGTCCAACTTCCGTAGTCGTTGCTAAAATAATTATCGCTGCCTCCGTATATCATACCATCTTTATCGTGATATGGACCCGATTGATCAGTTGAAGAGAAAAATTCATAAAGAAATCCCTGTATCAATTTACCTTTTCGGTTTTTAATGCTAAGTCCGAACAGACCATCTTCTTTGTTCATTGCACCCCAAAAGAAACGCATGGGTCCATCTTCATTGTAATTTTGCCAGTAAGCATTCAATGTGTAATTACCTAGTACTGCACCGGCTTTTACACTTTGGGAAAGCATGTGATTACCGAAAGCATTAATCTTGTCGGCATTTGTCGCATCGCTACTACCCTGTTTTCCAAAAAACACTTTTATGAAATTTGCCAAACTTACATTTCCATAAGATTTTCCAGGGACTTTACCAGCCCACATTGCAAAATGATCCAATCCTCCCTCAATCCACCATGGATAATCACTTCCTATAATTTTTAAATAGAGATATTTATGATGCAATAAAATATCAGAAACTTTTAAGTAGTAATTATCCAAAAACCAACCATGAGACATGGCACCTTTAATCAATAATTTTTCGTTAGTACTGGGAATTGCAACATAATCGGTAAATCCTGCGGAAATTTTTGGTATAGGACGTGCATTTTTGGAGAAGATAAATCCTCCTGCAGAAAGAGAGGAGTCCTGAAGACCAATTATTTCTTCTTTAGCGCCTGCAATTAACTGGAATGACATAAATCGAGCTTTGGCATATAATTCCTGAAAATAAAACTCTTTTTTTATAGGTGAATAAATTCCGTTGACTTCCATGTCGGTGCGGGATAGAAAATTAGCACCAAAGCCCCAGTCGAGTATTCGTCCACGATATCCGTAATCTTTCAAAACCAACAAAGAGCCGTACGCTGTTGTTGGGGTATGAAATACTTTTCCATAATTTAGACTTTGCAACCAAAAGGGGGCAAATTGCCCGGAAGAATAAAGCCCTCCAAGCGTAACAGCATACCGTACTGTATCATGAAGGACAGGTCGTTGCGCCGATAAAGGAAATATCCCAATCAGCATCAGCAAAAGAATTATTTTAATTTTTTTTCTTATCAAAATCAGTCTATTAAGCTCGTAAGATAATTATGTTTGTTTTTAGTACTGTGTTCCGCGTTTGGCATTCCTGTTTCGGGGTACGGGTCTCAGTTTTTCTCACTTCCAACTTCTTCCCTCTTAAGGTTCGAAGCACCATAAATCATTGAGTACTCCCTCGTCATTTTCTCCGAAGCCAATATATGCTTTACTGCCTATTACGAAAGATACAGCATTTTCTCGTGGTCCACCGGGAATTTCACCGCGTTGATGCCAACGATTTCTTTCCGGTTCGTATTCAAGTATGTCATTGTAAAGTTTACCAGGATTTATCAGATTATAATTACCGTTAAAATAACGTCCTGAACTTACAAAAAATCGGTTATTAACAGCTAAAGCAGTGCCATTTACTCTTTTGCCGGGGATGCTTCTCCTTTCCCGCCAGGTGTCTTTAACAACATCATATTCCCACCAATCGTTCATGTTTTCGGCTTTAAATCCTGCCCCATAGAATGCTTTTTCACCATCGGAACAGCCTACAGAACCAAATCGATTATCACCTGGTAAATCGTTAAGCCGAACCCAACGGTTGTCTTCGGGATAATAACACCATAAGAAATTTTTCATGGTAAGGTATGCATAACCTGAACCTACATATATACAATTATTCATAACAAAATAAAAACATCCGGATGTGTCGCCCCCAGGAAATCCGGCCAGCTTTTCCCAACTATCAGAAACAGGGTCGTAGCACCAGAAATCAGTAAAATATCCTTTTTGATTTAGAACTGCACCTGCATTACTTTGAAATCCTAAACCAACGTATGCTTTCCCATTTAATTCAACAGCAATAGCCTTTACGCGTGGTTTACCGGGGAATGATTTTTTTTCAGTCCATTTATCCGTTGCAGGGTCGTACTCCCAAAGTTGCTTCAAACTATCTTTTTGATTATTGTTTCTTCCTGTAACAATATAACCCTTTCCGTTAATAGAAAATGCTACAGCAGAAGCTCTTCCTGTTCCGGGCATGCTGCTTACCTGCACAGGTGTGATAGTTCCGTAGATTCCTTCGGGGTCGGAGTTGCAAGCGGATAAAATTCCGGTTAAAATTATTGGTAGGTAAATATATCTAATAATAGATTTCATTATCAACGATTTAATGTTCAAATAAACCAAATTTGAATTTTTGGAAAAATGAACGAACAAAGATAGGATAAATTTTGGAAATAAATAAACGTAATAGTTTAAAAGAGTAGTCTTTGAATGCAGTAAAATCATTTAAAAAGCAATCCTCATGATCGATTTTTTTCAGCTCTGACAGGTTCTTGGTTACGTTAAGTTGGGCGTTTTTTGGGTGCTTAGAAGTTCTTCGCACGCTATATGGTAGAATGTTGCTTGAACACTTTCAGGACGTTTATTATAATAAGAAACCCTGCCCGTTTTTAAAGTGAGCAGGGGTTGCATGTTGGAAATTGCAAGTAGAGTTATTTTTTTTCCTTGCAGCAACCTTGTTTTTCGGTTTTGCAGTCGCCTTTTTTCTCTCCTTTGCACTCGGATTTCTTTTCTCCTTTGCAGTCGCCTTTTTGAGCGCCTTCGCTGCAACAACCTTCTTTTTTTTCTGATTTCACTTCTTTTTTTGTTGGTTCGGCTGCTTTTTTGTTTGAGTTATCTGCAGTCGCTATAGTAGCAAAAGCAAAAATTGCAGCGAGTGATAACAGGGCAATTCTTTTTTTCATTTTCTAATTCTTTTTTAGGGTTTAAAAATTCTGTGTCCATAATTTAAACGCAATTATCTTGCCTTTGTTTGATGAAATAATTTCAATTTAACAATTATTATTGGTTTTTTGGGATCATCATCTTTTTATTTTTTAATTTTCAACCCTGACAGGTTCTTGCGAACCCTTTCAGGTTGTGGAGTTCGACACAAGGATTGGGTGTTGAAACTTGAAAGAAAGAAGTTTCATGTAAGATATTGAAAAATCATCTTTCTTTTACCCATTTAGCGTTGGTTTTAAGTTTCCCCAAAATGCTGCTTATTGCAATATAAAACCGGTAAAAATAGTATATCTGATAATGTTTTTCATTACTGATGTGGTAACGTTGCACCATATACGATTTTGGCGGAAATAGATTACCAATCAAAAAAATCAATTTTTTACGAAATCCTTTGATGGCTGCAATATTTGTACTGAAATTTTCAAAATGATGACCGGCAAACATATATCCTCGCAAAAAACGTATAAATACTTCTTCGTGGGTTGAATTTACAGTTTTAATATATTTTTTTCTGTAAATTTCCGGAATGGGAGCATCAAAAAATCGAGATGTCAACAATAATTGTTTAAATACAGTAGTATCGCATAAGTTCTCACGACTTAAGGCTATGAGTTTTTCCCAGTCCATATTTTTTGAGTATTTGAAAAGGAAATTTGCCAGATCGGTAAAACAACTAAATTGAATTTTACTGCCGGTGAAATGTTTTTCGGAGTGGATGCATAGGAATAACAATTGATCGTAAAAGGAAAGTGTGTAAGCTGAAACTCCATTAATGATAACCGGTTCGGAACGCTCGATAAATGCATTTGTGTTAAGTTGATAGGCACGATCAGGACGATGTAAGCGTATATGTACTTCAACCGACAAACCATCTCGCAGCATGGGCGGATAATGTACAAAATTTTTATCGGGTTTCAAATCGGTGGAAAAAGGATTTTCAGTAGATTGATAGCCTAATTGCGTAAGAACTTCAATTGTTTTTTCACCATTTTCAGGTTGAACCAACAAATCAATATCGCTTAACTGACGAATGGCTATATCTCCGTATAAATGTTCGGCAAGATATATTCCTTTTAGTGCTATTACTTTAATATCAACCGAGGCAAGCGCTGACGCCAATTCGGCCCAAGCGTTTAATAGCAGCATATTGCGACGAAGCGTAGTGTAATAAGCAGCTTCTAATTTCTTGAATGCTGAGGATGGAACTTTTTCTTTTAACTGCTTGTGCAAAAATAATTTGTATAACAATGGTCCCATTGACCTACTTATAGCCTGATCGACTAATTTTTCCCAGTTAAATACTTGTAATATTAGCTGCTCAGCAAGCAATAAATCGTGTATTTCAGGATTTATTTTTGCGGATAACATAAGTAACTTTTCTTCGGGATATAGTTTTTTCATTCTGAATTTTGCGGAGTTTGATGTAAATCCAACTTATGTTTTGGTATTGTCTGAAGTAGTTCAGTCGTAAATTTCTCTAGATTGCAAAATTAGCAATAGTCAATGGATTTTCAAGTAAAGAATATTATTTAAAAAGTTCAGGAGGTATAAAATTGATTTATAGTGCATATTTTTCCCGGACTCACTACAGTTTTTTGAACTTAGTTGCAAATCAGCCAAGTATATGAACTAATAAATTTTTGAAAGACGAAGTGTAACAAGTAAACAGAGAAAATTTATTAAGAATTGTAACTTTTTTTATTTCAAGTGATTAACGGATTAACCAAAAATGTAAAAAAAGATGAATTATTCAACCGCATTTTCATATTCTTCAAGTACTTTCAAAGCTTTTTCCAAATCATTTTCAAGCACCTTAATCTGTAATCCATCGTTAATTTCGCCAAACATAGGCATCAACTCTACGGAATTACCATTGTTTATGCTGGATTGAATCCCGTTTTTCTGCAACAAATCCTGATCGAACAATGCTTCAACCATTGTTTCGTAGTTCTTCAGTGTTACTAATCTGTCTTCCATAATACTGTTGTTTTTTAAAAGGAATTTTTTTGTTTTCAATTCTATTAGTTTTCAAATAAAACAAAATTCTGAAGGTTTTGTTTGTGCGAATTCGTTGTTCTTTTCATTTCCAATGCAATTCTGAGATGTAATTCTAAGTAAATTTGTAAATCAAAAAATGTAGAATATTTTCTTTTAAGTTCAATTCATTAGAATCAATTTTATGCAGAAATTTTCACTTGAGATATTTTTCGTAATTTTGTAACGAATTTTATTGAAAGATATTTTAAAAAAGATACTGTATGTCTGATTCTGTTTTATCAAACCATTTTGTTTATTCACAAAATGTTATCGAATTTGTTACAGTTGCAGCCGAAACCTGTTTATTGCTCGAAAAACTGCCTGAAACAGACAAAGAGACATTTGTAGATAATTTTTTAAAGGTTCTGCCATTACTGTATCTTAAAACAACACTTCTTAAGTCTCCTGAAAGTGTTTTCGACGACGAGCCGATGCGTTTTGTTACCGAAGAGGACTATATTGAAATCAAAGAAAATATTGAACGGCTTTTAGGTCCGGACGATTCATATCTTGAAGTTTTTCATCCTGATATGCCTTACAGCGATACGCCTGTGGCTGCGTTTATTTCGGAAGATTTGGCTGACATTTATCAGGAACTGAAAGATTTTGCAGCAAATTACCAAACCGCCGATACTGATGTAATGAACGATGCACTTGCTGTGTGCTTGAATGCTTTTTCAGAGCATTGGGGTCGTAAATTACTTAACGCTTTGAAAGCATTGCATAATATTCGTTACGTTTTAAGTGTTGATAAAAATGACATTCAGGATATGGACTATGCGCAGGGAAAAAACAGAAAAAGCATTTTCGGTTATCTTGATGAAGATGAAAATGATGAGTTAAGTAACCTGATAAATTGATATTGTAGCATTGTTGAAATAAATCAAATGTTTAAGCCAAGAATTTCGAAAGAAGAAGTAAACCGATTGCCGATGGTTTTATTCGATGGGCAAATCACTCTTGTTGAAAATACCACCATGGTCGAAAGTGCTGTTGAAAAACTGTTTGAATGTGATTTGGTTGGTGTAGACACCGAAACGCGTCCTTCCTTTTCGCGGGGAACATATCATAGAGTAGCACTTTTACAAATTTCTACTCGGGAACACTGCTATCTTTTCAGACTTAATAAAATCGGGTTACACCCCAAACTTGCGGCTTTTCTTGCTTCGGATAAAGTTAAAAAAATTGGGTTGGCGCTACGTGATGATTTTTCCGGTCTTGGTAAACTTTATCCATTTAAACCGCAAAATTTTATCGATTTACAAACCATTGTTGCACAGTATGGCATTCTTGAACTCGGATTGCAGAAAATATTTGCCATTGTATTCGGACGGAAAATATCAAAATCGCAACGACTGACAAATTGGGAAAGCGATACACTTAATGAGCAACAAATGCGTTATGCCGCTACTGATGCATGGGCAAGCCTCATGATTTATCTTCAACTGCTGAAAGAAAAAAAGATCTCAAAAAAGGAATATAATAAATTGCTTGCCGATGATGCTGCTTTAAGAACAAGTCAAAATGAAAAAAGCCAAAATGAAGTGAGTTAGTTTTTGGCAAAATAATTTTTTTTACAAAACAAATTACAATTGAAAACATATAATCTATCCAGAATATTTCTCAAACCCCGTAAAGAAGAAAGTTTACTTCGTTTTCACCCATGGGTATTTTCAGGTGCAGTGCAAAAAATTGAAGGCAAAGTAGCGGAAGGTGATATTGTGGAAGTTGTTGACAATGCCGGAAAATATCTTGCAACCGGACATTACCAAATTGGAAGTATTGCTGTGAGAGTGTTAAGTTTTGCACCTGCACCGATAAACCACGATTTTTGGTTTTCGCGCATTGAAAAAGCTTACAATCTACGAAAATCATTAGGATTGATTTCTGAAACCAATAATACATATCGGTTGGTGCATGGCGAAGGTGACAATATGCCCGGATTGATTGTGGATGTTTATGATGACACTGCTGTAATGCAGGCGCATTCAATAGGAATGCATTATGCAAAAGATATTCTTGCCAAAGCTATTGTTAAGCATGTTACGGGTGTAAAAAATGTTTATTATAAATCAGAAACCACACTGCCTTTTAAAGCGCCTGTCAATCCTGAAGACAGCTACATTACAGGCGTCGATACAAAAAATTACATTGCAACCGAAAATGGATTGAAATTCAAAATGGACTGGCTCAAAGGTCAGAAAACAGGTTTTTTTGTTGATCAGCGCGAAAACCGCCGGCTTCTTGAACAATATTCAAAAGGACGGAATGTGCTTAATATGTTTTGTTATACCGGCGGATTTTCAGTTTATGCCTTACGTGGAGGTGCACAACTTGTTCACTCAGTTGATAGTTCTGCAAAAGCAGTAGAGATTGCCAGTAATAATGTTTCGTTAAATTTTCTGAACGAAACCAGGCATGCCGCTTTTGCAGAAGATGCTTTCCGATTTTTAAACACCGCAGAAAATATTTACGATTTGATAATTCTTGACCCTCCGGCATTTGCCAAGCACCGCGAAGCGTTGCGCAATGCGCTGAAAGGGTATAAAAGGCTAAATGCTAAAGCTTTCGAAAAAATTAAACCCGGCGGCATTGTTTTTACTTTTTCCTGTTCACAAGTAGTGAGTCGTGAACAATTCAGGTTGGCTGTGTTTAGTGCTGCAGCCGAGAGTAAACGCAATGTACGAATTTTACATCAATTATCTCAACCCGCCGATCATCCTGTTAATATTTATCATCCCGAAGGCGAATATCTCAAAGGGTTGGTACTTTGGGTGGAATGAAATGGTTTAATTTCAGTAAGATATAAAATTGTTTTTCCAATTCTAATTTTTTTATTGATTGCAACTTATTCGTTTTATTTTTTGAGTACAAATTGTTTTTTTACACGTTTTATTGAAAAAAATCAGTTTGTATAATTGTGAATTCTTATACTGAAAAATATATACTCAGTTTTTTAACGAACGACGACTTTATAGAATACGTTGTTCATCCTACCCATCAGCTCGCCGAGAAATGGAGTAATTTTTTTAAGAAGAATCCATCCCTCAACATTTATGCTCAAAAAGCTAGATCGATCATTTCAGGCGAATTGCAAATTGATGAAAATATGACCGAACAAGAATTACTTGAGTTGAAAAAACAAATAATTGAAAATTGCAACATCTCTTACAACAATTAATAAATTCTTCTTCAACAAGTTTTGCTTTTAATTTATCGGTGTTGCATATTTTCCTATTTTAAAGTCTTAAAACAGCAAATTTTTCATTGCCTTCCTTTTTATTTTCTTCGTTCAAAAATTAAAAAACAAAAATAATCGGTTGAAAATTTGGCTTATACCTTTTAAATTTTGTTATTTTGCACCCGAATTCTCCGAAACAATACAAATTTAAACCACCAAAATGCCAAAAAATCTTGTAATAGTAGAGTCACCGGCTAAAGCCAAAACCATTGAAAAATTTCTCGGAGCCGATTATCAAGTCATGTCGAGTTTCGGCCATATCCGCGATTTATCCGAAAAAGGTATCGGAATTGATTTTGAAAACAACTATAAACCTGAATATGTAGTTTCGTCGGACAAAAAAAAACTGGTATCTGAACTTAAGAAAGCAGTAAAAGATAAAGACACAGTGTGGCTTGCTTCCGATGAAGACCGTGAAGGAGAAGCTATTGCATGGCATTTGTACGAGGAGTTACAACTAAAAAAAGATAAAACCCGTCGCATTGTATTTCATGAAATTACCAAAAATGCAATACTAAACGCCATTGAAAATCCTCGCGATATTGATATCAACCTTGTCGATGCACAACAGGCTCGCCGCGTACTTGACCGAATAGTAGGCTTCGAGCTATCGCCCATTTTATGGAAAAAAGTTAAACCTTC
Organism: uncultured Paludibacter sp.; assembly: GCA_964508285.1. Lineage (GTDB taxonomy): Bacteria > Bacteroidota > Bacteroidia > Bacteroidales > Paludibacteraceae > Paludibacter. Next base: position 5,752 of record CAZDSY010000038.1, on the reverse strand, counting down.
GCTATCCGCCGG
>CAZDSY010000038.1:0-5640 GCA_964508285.1 uncultured Paludibacter sp. | reverse complement strand
AAACTCGAAGAGCTTGGTATTGGAAGACCTTCTACGTATGCCCCAACGATTTCTACCATTCAAAATCGACAATATGTTGAAAAAGGAGACCGTACAGCCGATCAACGCAATATAACTCTTCTTAAGCTTAAAAACGGTAAAATTTCAGAATCGACAAAACTTGAAAATTTCGGTGCCGAAAAATCTAAATTGTTCCCAACGGACATTGGCATGGTTGTGAACGATTTTCTTACGGAATATTTTCCTGATATTCTCAATTATAATTTTACAGCTGAAGTTGAAAAAGAATTTGATGAAATTGCCGAAGGTAATATTCAATGGACTGTTGCCATTGATAAGTTTTATAAAAACTTTCACCCTGTAGTAGAAGATACACTTAAAAACTCTGAGCGCAAGGTTGGTGAACGTATTCTTGGTACAGATCCTGATAGCGGAAGGCAACTTTCGGTGAAAATCGGACGTTTCGGGCCTATTGCTCAGATTGGCACTGCCGACGAAGATGAGAAACCTGTATTTGCATCGCTTCGTCGTGATCAATCTATTGAAAGCATTACTCTGGAAGAGGCTTTAGAGTTGTTTAAACTGCCACGTACAGTTGGTGAGTTTGAAGGCAAAGAAATGATTGTAGCTGTTGGGCGATTTGGTCCATATATCAGACATAATGGAGCGTTTTATTCTATTCCGAAAACTGATGACCCAATGACCATTACTGAGGATCGTGCTATAGAAATTATTAATACAAAACGCGAAGCTGAAAAAAATAAAACAATAGCCACTTTGGGAGAAAAGGGTGAAATCCTAGTGTTGAACGGGCGTTTTGGACCCTATTTTACATGCGATGGAAATAATTACAAAATTCCTAAAGGAACCGATGCGACATCACTTACATTCGAAAAGTGTAAAGAGCTGATGGCTGAACAGGGTGAAAACAAACCCAAAAATGGGAAAAAAGCTGGTTTAACAAAAAATAAAACAACGAAATCAGCTAAAACAGCCAAAAGTAAAAAATAATTGCGAACTGGTGTAATAAAATTTGATATGAGAAGACAAAGTTTAATATTTTTTTTAGTAATAATATTTTTGCCTCTTACGGCTCAGAATAATCTTGTACTTACCGAAGGAACCCCGGTATTTGTTTATGCACTTCCAAAAACTTTGCTATGCTTCGATGTGGAAGTGGAAAAAATTACACAAACACCCGGACAGTTTTATCAGTATTCGCAACGTTACCTTGCTACCACCGATGTAATAACCGAACAAAAAGTTAGTTATCATGTGAAAAGTATCAATATGCATACAAAAGTAATTGCCGATCCTGCTCGTACTTTTCAGATGGATATGAAAACAGCCGTAAATTTTCCTGTAGTTAACAACCAGGGTATTCTTTGTGGTGTTAATATTCCATTACCAGAACATAAAATAGTTGAAAAGAAAATTTTCAAAAGTGAAACCACACAGCCAATTGCATCAACTTTATTGCCTCTTGGCGAAGAATTTATGATGGCAGCTTCCACGGCTAAACTTGCTGAAGGTGCTGCGAAACAAATTTACCGCATTCGCGAAAGTCGTATGATGTTGCTCGGAGGCGATATGGAGGAACAACCTTCTGATGGTAAAGCGCTAAATACTATGCTCGAAGGACTTGACCATACAGAAGCTGAACTGACTTCGCTTTTTACAGGTAAAACAAATACAGAAACGAAAATACATACGATTACTTTCATTCCCGATTCAGTTATTACCAATAAAGTACTTTTCCGCCTTTCGGCACAACGAGGGCTGGTTGATGCGGGAGATTTGGGTGGAGCGCCTTTTTATATAAGCATTTTTGCTGATTCAATAAAACTCCAGGCTCGTGATCCGAAAAGTAAACCTGAGCAAACTTCAATTTTTAGTGTTTTGCCTGCCAAAACCAAGGTTAAAATTTCTGATGGATCAAAAATTTATCTCGAAAACGAATTCGATGTCCCTCAATTTGGAGTTGTAATCCCACTTTCGGAAAAGATTTTTAAATTACGGAATATAAAAATACAGATAGATCCAAATACGGGTAGGTTGTTGAGCGTAAATAAGTAGAGATTAACTTTTTTTTTCAATGCTGACAGGTTCTTCGAACGCTTTCGGGTTGTTATGGTGCAAACCTGTCAGGGTGCTTGCACCTGACCGCGTTTAAAATTGCAACTCTTAAAAATATCTGAAGAATTTTATTCCGAAAAACTGCATTTCAGTATTAATTTCTCAAAACCGTTTTCTTACCAAAACTTTTAAACCATCAGGAACTATTCTTACATTAATTTCTTTTCCTTCTTCGTAAGGTTCTCCATCGTAATGAAAAGGACCACTTTCTTCCCGAATAAGTTTTATTTCCTTGGCGCGTAAAGTAGTCATAAATAAATCCTTATCAATAGTTTTAGTGAAAAGTTGTAATGCAATGGAAGGAATCGCTATTACAGGGAAATTACTCATTACCGAAATGTCGAGCATGCCATCCTGTACACTTGCCTGTGGTGCAATGTAGGCATTATTTCCCCATTGTGAGGCATTGGCAAAAGTCAGCACGAATGCTTTCGATTTTAAATCGATACCTTCGCCCTGTAAATGATAATTTTGTGGTTTATAACTGAAGTACCCGGTTATCATTTTTTCGATATATGCCATTATTCCGCGCTTTTGACCCTTAGCAAATTCAAGACTTACATAAGCATCGAACCCTGTTCCGCAGGTACAGAAAAACGGATGTTCGTTAACAATACCATAATCAATATTGATAATTTCTGAATTGTTTAAAACTTGAATTGATTTTCTGAAACTCATAGGAATATTTAAATGCCGTGCCAATCCGTTGCCTGAGCCAATGGGTAAGATGCCTAATGATGTATTAGTGTGTATAACTTCCTTTGCTATTTCGTTTACAGTGCCATCGCCTCCCACTGCAATTACAGCATAATAACCACTTTTTACGAACGAAGCTGCCAGTTCACTTCCATTGCCACGGTATTTTGTAAATTCCACAGCATAATCGAATTTCGATGAATCAATTTCTGTATTGATTATATCAGGCAATTCTTTTTTTTCGATTGTTCCTGACTTTGGATTTATGATAAACGCAATTTTTTTCTTCATATTTTTCTGTAGTAATACACATCTCTTTCCTGACTTTCGGAGGTTAATAACCCTTTAGATGTAATCGGAATGTAAAAATACAAATAAATTTTACATAAAAGTAATAATCTTTTTTAGTTCAGATTTGAGTTTCTTTTATTTATCTTTGTTTGCCGTAAGGGAAATAAAAAAGATGTAAAAATATAAGTAATGGGAAATTCAAAAATTGTAAATCAATGTGTGAAAAACCCTGAAACTCTCAAACCCTGAAACCCTCTAACTTAGAAATTAGAAACTCTTTTAAAGATAAAAACTTTTTAAATTAAAAATATTGTGTCAAAAAGAAAATCGGGCAGAGCGCCCAGTACCAAAATTCGTAAAGCAGAACTGTTGCGAAACATTATCAATGTTTTCAACGAAAATCCTCAAAAAACGTTTAATTATAAACAAATATCTTCACTTGTTGGCATAAATGCCGAATCGCAACGCATTTTTGTTAATGAATTGCTCTACGAGTTACATTCCGAAGAGTTTTTGGTTGAAATTTCGCGCGGAAAATTCAAGTTAAATTCACGTGGTGGCTATATAACCGGAATTATCGACCGTCAGGGAGTTAAAACTTATCTAATACCCGACGATGGTGGCGAGCCGGTTTTTATACCCGAACGCAAAACAAATCATGCTTTTTTGAACGATAAAGTGAAAGTTTTTCTTTACGCCCGCCGGAAAGGTCAACAACCCGAAGGAGAAGTAGTGGAGGTGTTGAGTCGCGCAAAAGATACGTTTGTGGGAGTTTTGCAGGTTTCGGACAATTTCGCTTTTCTTATTTCTGATAACAAATCGCTTACCAACGACATTTTTATACCCAAAAACAAACTCAACGGTGGTAAAAACGGACAGAAAGCTTTGGTAAGGCTTTCAGAATGGGAACCTAATCTGAAAAATCCGGTAGGCCAAGTAATTGATGTACTGGGTGAAAAAGGTGATAACAATGCTGAAATGCACGCTATTCTTGCCGAATATGGTTTGCCATATAAATATCCGAAAGAAGTGGAAGAAGCTGCCGCAAAAATTGATGCCGGCATTACTCCCGACGAAGTTGCAAAACGTGTCGATTTACGCGGTGTACCCACATTTACCATCGACTCACGCGATGCAAAAGATTTCGATGATGCCTTGTCGCTTCGAAAAACCGACGATGGTTTTTGGGAAGTTGGAGTTCACATTGCTGATGTAACACATTATGTTCGTCCCGATAGCATAATTGAGCAGGAAGCACGCCAGAGAGCCACATCGGTATATCTTGTTGATCGTACCGTGCCAATGCTTCCCGAGCATTTATCAAACGGAATCTGTTCGCTTCGTCCTTTTGAAGACAAACTTACTTATTCGGTAATTTTTAAAATGAATGATAAGGCTGAAGTGTTGCATTATGAAATTGCCAAAACCGTTATTTGCAGCCGTCGAAGGTTTACTTACGAAGAAGCGCAAACCGTTCTTGAAACCGGCGAAGGTGATTTAAAAGATGAGCTACTGGTACTTGATAAACTTGCAAAAATTCTCCGCTCGAAACGATTTATCGATGGCGCCATTGCGTTCGACAGGGTTGAAGTTCGCTTTGAAATTGATGAAAATGGCAAACCCATTTCGGTGTTTTTCAAAGAACAAAAAGATGCTAATAAACTGATAGAAGAATTTATGCTGCTGGCAAATAAAACAGTGGCAACACATATTGGTAAACCCGGTAAAGGGCTCAAAGCAAAAACATTTGTTTATCGTATTCACGATTTACCCAATCCGGATAAATTGCAAAATTTTGCGCAATTTATTAAGCGGTTTGGATATAATTTGCGTACAAGCGGAAAAAATACCGCAATCTCTTCTTCCATAAATCATTTGCTCGACGAGGTTCAGGGAAAGAAAGAGCAGGATTTGATTGAAACACTTGCTGTACGGGCTATGGCAAAAGCCGAGTATTCTACCGAGAATCTGGGTCATTACGGTTTGGCATTCGATTATTACACACACTTTACTTCGCCCATTCGTCGATATCCCGATATGATGGTTCACAGGTTACTGTATCGATATGCTGACGGAGGTAAAAGCGTCAACAAAGCTGAATATGAAGATTTATGCCGCCACAGCAGCGATATGGAGCAGCTTGCTTCCAATGCCGAGCGTGCTTCCATTAAATACAAACAGGTGGAATTTATGTCTGATCACATTGGACAAATCTTCGATGGTGTAATTTCAGGCGTAACTGAGTGGGGAATATATGTCGAAATAGTTTCAAATAAATGTGAAGGTATGATTCCGATACGGGAGTTGGACGATGATTATTATGTGTTTGATGAAAAAAACTATTGCCTGCTAGGAAGAAGGTACGGACGTAAATATCAGTTGGGCGATGAAATAACGGTAAAGGTTGCACGCGCCAATCTCGATAAAAAACAATTGGATTTTTCATTAGTGTGAAAGGGAAGAATTTCACTACCATACGAAAGTTTTTATAAATAATAATTTTAAAAATACAAATGC
>CAZDSY010000037.1:0-24292 GCA_964508285.1 uncultured Paludibacter sp. | reverse complement strand
CGTGAATTTATCAGCAAATATCCTGATGCCAACGAAGTTGAATCAGCTTACGAACGCATTCACGAACTTGCTTATCAACAGGCTGAACGAGAAAATACCGCTGCATCGTATAAATATTTCATTGACGAATATCCATCGAGCAAACAGTACAAAAAAGCGTTTAATATGATGGAAAAACGTCAGTTTCTTGAAAACACCACACCCGGAGACTGGAAAAAGTACCGCGACTTTATCAAACGTTTTCCTGAAAACTCATGGAAAATATTTGCCCTCGATAGTATTTACATGATAGGGACTAAAACTGATAATATCGAGATTATCGGCTATTGTATTGATAATTATACTGGCGAGAAAAAGAAAAAAGCCTTACATGTTTTATATGATATTTTTACCGGCGATGGTGAAAAAACGACGCTCGATATGTTTTACTCAATTTACGATGACGATTCTTTTTCCGATTTTAAAATCGCTGATTATAAATGGGCATCGATCGGTGATTCTCTTTTAAAAATTGTTCCGAAAGAAATGAACAAACCGATTTTTGAAAAGTATATAAAGGAAACTGCCCCAAATGAAAAGGCTTACAGAGTTTTACGCAGATTGATTGAGCAGGACATTGATACGAAAAATTGGACTAAAGCGCTTGAAACAGTTAATAGTTTTGCTCCTTTCTTTAAGGATAAAAATAAGAAATTGAATGACCTTCGGTATTTTTTGGAGTTGTTGAAAAACGCACCAAAACCACAAGCTAATACCCAAATATCAACGGTAAATGAAATTCAAAAAGACAAGGTTGATGAAACAGAAAAGCAAGAAAATAAAAAGGAAGAAATAAAATCGGAAAATACCAGTGAATCAAATAATTAACAAAAATAATTAAAAGACATTTTTAAAAATCTTACCTCTGGCCGAGGTAAGATTTTTTATGTTAAAAACCTATGGCTTTCAGGTTTAGACCTACTTTCTCATCAAGTCCAAACATCAAGTTCATATTTTGAACTGCCTGTCCTGATGCTCCTTTCAGCAAATTATCTATTATCGAAACAATAAGTAATTTGTTTCCGTGTTTTTCAAGATAAATTATTGCTTTATTTGTGTTTACTACTTGCTTCATATCAGGATTTTTATCCACTATAAAAGTAAATGCTGCGTTTTGATAATAATTTTTATAAAGCGCTTTAGCTTCTTCAATACTCAAATCGCAACTGAGATAATTTGTAGCATATATTCCTCTCGCAAAATTTCCACGAACAGGTATAAAATTTACATCATATTTAAAATCGGGCTGTAACTGTTTCAAAGATTGACCAATTTCCATCAAATGCTGATGTCCGAATGCTTTATAAATCGATACATTATTATTACGCCAACTAAAATGTGAAGTATCTGAAGGTTTAACTCCAGCTCCTGTTGAACCGGTTATGGCATTAACATGTATTTCATCTTTTATTAAACCTGCAGCGGCCAATGGCAATAAAGCCAACTGAATACAAGTAGCAAAACAGCCCGGATTTGCAATGCGTGAAGCTTTTTTTATTTCTTCCCTATTAAGTTCCGGAAGCCCGTAAACAAAATCGTGTTCTGAACTTTTCTTTCTGTGATCAGTTGATAAATCAATTATTTTTAAGCTTTCCGGAATTTCATTTCCCTCAATAAATTTCTTGCTATCGCCATGCGCCGAACACAGAAACAATACATCGACTTTATCAAAAGGCAATTCGCTTGTAAATTTTTGATGTGTTTCTCCAATCAAACCACTATGAACATCCGAAATCAGATTACCTGCATTGCTACTGCTGTTTACAAAAACCACTTCCACATTCGGGTGATTTACCAAAATCCGCAACAATTCGCCCGCTGTATAACCTGCGCCTCCTATTACGCCTGCTTTTATTTTTGTCATAAACTATCGTAATTTTAATTGGTTTTTACTTTGAACTAAAAAATGAAAAAAGCTATTTATCTATTTGAATGTAATGTATGAGTTTTTCACAAAATTTTATTAAACCGCTATTTTTTACTTTTGTTCCATAAAAATCTTGCTCCTATTATACTTCCGAGTGTTGCAAAAAACGCGACAAGAAAAGCTTCAAATCCAAGCTTACCGAAATTTCTTACAACATTTTCGTTTACTCCTACGTCTAATCCGAGAATAAACAAAAGCGCCCAAATAAGCGTTGTAGTAATTCCGTTGATAAAACTGATGCGTATTTTACGCATCAAATATCCAACAGCAATACCTGCAAACATAAAAAGAAGTACAGTAAACATTTACGAATCAAACTGTTTTAATTTAAATGCAAAGATAATTGATGTAATTTACAAATGACGAATCATTGAAAAAATCTATATCAAAAACAGAATAGGGGATAAAATTAAGTGCAAAAAAATAAGTACCTTTGCACCTTCAAAATAATAGAAATTTACAAACAGATAAATCAATAAAAATCAAAACTATATGAGCAAAAAAGCATTATTAATGATTCTTGATGGATGGGGAATAGGCAACCACTCCAAAGCAGATGTAATTTACAACACCCCAACCCCTTACTGGGATTATTTATTAGCAACATACCCAAATTCACAACTACAGGCTTCGGGTGAAAATGTTGGTTTACCCGATGGACAAATGGGAAACTCAGAAGTAGGACATCTCAATATTGGCGCGGGAAGAGTTGTTTATCAGGATTTGGTGAAAATTAACATCGCTTGTCGTGACAACAGCATAATGCAAAACCCCGCGATTGTAAGAGCATATTCGTATGCACGCGACAACAAAAAGAAAATTCACTTCCTTGGGTTGGTTTCCGATGGCGGTGTTCATAGCTCACTTGATCATTTACTGAAACTTATCGACATTGCCAAAGAATATAACACTGAAGCGTATGTTCATGCATTTATGGACGGACGTGATACCGATCCTAAAAGCGGAAAAGGTTTTATCGAACAACTAGAAAATTATATAGTTGGCTCTACCACAAAAATAGCTTCGATTGTAGGTCGTTATTATGCAATGGATCGCGATAAACGTTGGGAACGCGTGAAATTAGCTTACGATGTTATGGTAAATGCCATTGGAGAAAAAGCCGTTAATCCTGTTGAAGCTATGCAAGCTTCGTATGATGCCGGCGTTACAGACGAATTTATTAAGCCAATAGTAATGACTGATGAACAGGGAAATCCGCTTGCAAAAATAGAGGATGGTGATGTAGTAATTTTCTTCAACTTCCGTAACGACCGTGCCAAGGAACTTACCATTGTTCTTACCCAAAAAGATATGCCGGAAGCCGGAATGAAAACCATTCCATTAGAGTACTTCACAATGACACCCTATGACTCAACTTTCAAAGGGTTACACATACTTTTCGATAAAGATAATGTTCAAAACACCATGGGAGAATATGTGTCGAACCTTGGTTTGAAACAACTCCGAATTGCAGAAACCGAAAAATTTGCACACGTAACATTCTTTTTCTCAGGTGGTCGTGAAGCTGAATTTCCGGGAGAAGAGCGAATTCTTATTCCATCGCCAAAAGTAGCTACCTACGACTTAAAACCTGAGATGAGTGCTCCGGAAATTGCGAATGCGCTTGTAGCTGAACTTAATAAACAAAAATTCGATTTCATAGTGCTAAACTTTGCCAATGGCGATATGGTAGGCCATACCGGTGTTCGCGAAGCCATTGTGAAAGCAGTGGAGACAGTTGATAAATGTGTAGAACAAGTGGTGGAAGCAGCAAAAGCAAATGATTACGAAGTGATTATCATTGCTGATCATGGTAATGCAGATAATGCTGAAAATGAAGATGGTTCACCAAATACAGCGCATTCACTAAATCCCGTTCCTTTGATTTATGTAACCGAAAATAAAGATGCCAAGGTTGAAAACGGTATTTTAGCAGATGTTTCACCTTCAGTATGTAAAATACTTGGCATAGATATTCCTGCAGAAATGACAGGACGCTGTTTGATAAATTAAAAAATGGCTAATCTATCTTACTGATAGAGTTTTACAACTCTTTCTTGTATTATAATATTAAAAACAACCAAAAATAATTACTCCCCCAAGACCCCCTTTAGGGGATTTAGGGGTTTTTATTTATGACACTACAAACCGAACTCGAAAACCGCATCCTTATTTTGGATGGTGCAATGGGAACCATGATTCAACGACATAAATTCGTAGAAAAAGATTATCGTGGTTCACGCTTTGCAAATTGTGAAATACTTCAGAAAGGGAATAATGACTTATTAGTGCTGACTCAACCGGAAATCATTTACAATATTCATTGTAAATATCTTGAAGCGGGTGCAGACATTATCGAAACAAATACTTTCAATGCTCAACGTATATCGATGGAAGATTACGGAATGGGCTATTATGTTCGGGAAATGAATCTTGAAGCAGCACGAATTGCCCGTAAAGCAGCTGATAAATTTACACTCGAGAATTCTTCAAAACCACGTTTTGTGGCGGGAGCGATAGGCCCTACCAATAAAACAGCGTCCATGTCGCCCGATGTACATAATCCCGCATATCGTGCCGTCACTTTCGATGATTTAGTTGAAGCATACAAAGAGCAGATGCTTGCTTTAATTGAGGGCGGAGTTGATGCTTTACTTATCGAAACAATTTTTGATACCCTGAATGCAAAAGCAGCAATTTTTGCCGCAGAAGAAGCGATGAGCGAACTCAACAAACGCGTTGAGTTAATGCTTTCGGCTACAGTTGCCGATGCAAGTGGCAGAACGTTATCCGGACAAACCATTCGTGCTTTTCTGGCATCAATTAGTCATGCTAATTTGCTTTCTGTAGGACTAAACTGCTCGTTTGGAGCAAAAGATTTAAAACCCTATCTTCAGGAATTAAGTGAAAATTCGCAATGGTATGTAAGTGCGTATCCAAATGCCGGTTTACCAAATCAGTTCGGCGAATACGATGAATCGCCTGAAAAAATGGCTGAGCAGGTTAAAGAATATTTCGATAAAAAACTTGTAAATATAATAGGAGGATGCTGTGGAACCACACCCGAGCATATTGCTGAATATCAGAAGTTGATTGTGGGTAAAGAGATACGCCGCACTAAAGAGCCAAAAAATAATTTAGTTTTAAGTGGTTTGGAGCATCTCGAAATCAAAAGTTTACCAACATCTGCTTATTTCGACCTCTCCCCTAACCCCTCTCCCGAGGAGAGAGGAACATCGCAACACGAACGTCCTGAATATTATACAACATCATCTGATAACTGGAAAATTCTTCAACCGATTGCAAAAGAAATGAGGAAAAATCCAACAGAAGCAGAGAATATTCTATGGCAATTATTACGCAGAAATAGCACTGGATTTAAAATTAAACGTCAAGTTGTTGTTGATGGCTATATAGCTGATTTTATTTGTATTGAAAAACGTGTTATTATTGAAGTTGATGGTGAAATTCATTATTCAAAAGAAAATACTGAAAGGGATAGAGAGCGAATAAGAATATTAAATACACAAGGTTATGAAATTCTGAGATTTTCAAATGATGAAGTATCTCGAAACTCTTTCAAAGTGTTTACAGAAATAAAAAAATATCTTCAAAACAAACCTACTCCTACACGACGAGCGGATATTCCCCTCTGTTCGGGAGAGGGGTCAGGGGAAGAGGTCGAATTTCAAGATTTTGCAAGAACCTTCTCAATCGCATCAACAATCCCCTCTCCTTGGGAGAGGGGGCAGGAGGAGAGGTCACTATTCATCAACATTGGCGAACGCTGCAACGTTGCAGGTTCTCGTATGTTTCTACGTTTGATAAACGAAAAAAAATATGAAGAAGCTCTCAGCATTGCCCGTAAGCAGGTTGAAGATGGCGCTCAGATTATCGACATTAACATGGACGATGCAATGCTTGATGCAAAAGAAGAAATGGTTACTTTTCTTCACTACATTGCTTCAGAACCCGAAATTTCAAGAGTTCCGATAATGATTGACGCATCGAAATGGGAAGTTATCGAAGAAGGTTTGAAATGTGTACAGGGTAAATGCATAGTAAATTCTATCAGCCTGAAAGAAGGTGAAGATGATTTTGTTGAAAAAGCACGTAAAATTCGCGCATATGGAGCAGCTGCTGTAGTAATGGCTTTCGATGAAAAAGGCCAGGCTGACTCATTCGAAAGAAAAATAGAAATTTGCAGTCGAGCATATCATTTACTTGTTAATAAAGTCGGATTCCCGCCTCAGGATATAATTTTCGACCCGAATGTGCTGGCAATTGCGACAGGAATTGAAGAACATAATAATTATGGCATCGATTTTATAAATGCAACACGCTGGATTAAACGAAATCTGCCTTATGCAAAAGTAAGTGGTGGAGTGAGTAATCTTTCTTTTTCTTTCCGTGGCAATAATGTGGTACGTGAAGCTATGCACTCTGTTTTTCTTTATCATGCAATAAAGGCAGGCATGGATATGGGCATTGTAAATGCCGGAATGTTGCAAATTTACGAAGAAATTGAACCCGAATTGCTTGAACGGGTTGAAGATATCGTATTGAACCGACGCTCTGATGCAACTGAGCGTATGATTGAATTTGCTGAAAAGGTAAAACAACAGTCAAACGGCGAAAAAAGTGATAAAATTGACGAATGGCGTTTATTGGACTTACAATCTCGATTGGAACATGCCTTGATTAAGGGAATCAGCGATTATCTTGAAGAAGACCTTGCAGAAGCATTAAAGGTTTACGAATCACCCATAGAAATTATTGAAAAGCCTCTAATGAGTGGAATGAACATTGTGGGAGATTTGTTTGGTGCTGGAAAAATGTTTTTACCCCAGGTAGTAAAAACTGCCCGAACGATGAAAAAAGCGGTTGCTATTCTTCAACCTGAAATTGAGAAAACGAAAGTTCCGGGGCAAAGTTCCTCAGCCGGGAAATTTCTGATTGCTACTGTAAAAGGCGATGTGCACGATATTGGAAAAAATATTGTAGCTGTAGTACTCGCATGTAACAATTTTGAAGTAATTGATTTAGGAGTGATGACTCCTACAGAAAAAATAATTGAAACTGCCATTAAAGAAAAAGTGGATATTGTTGGATTAAGTGGATTGATTACACCTTCGCTTGAAGAAATGGCTCACGTTGCATCCGAAATGGAGAAAGCAGGACTAAAAGTGCCTTTGCTGATTGGTGGCGCAACTACTTCAAAAATTCATACCGCTGTTAAAATTGCCCCGAACTATAGCAGTCCGGTTATACATGTAAAAGATGCATCGGTTAATACTTTTGTAGTTTCGCAACTGATGAATGAGACTTCTAAAACGAACTATACAAACGAAATAAATGCTGAATATCAATCCATAAGAAATAAACAAACCCCGAAAAGGAATCTTCTTCCGATAGATGAAGCAAGAAAAATGAAACCAAATTTATTTTAAGCAGATTAAATTCATTAATTTTCTAAACAGATGACAATATCTTTCTTTCGAAAATCAGGAATTACTTCTGTGATTTTAACTATACCGTTATTTAATTCTACTTCTACAATAGTTTTTTGTTGAGCATACAATTTAAAACTGACATCCCACTCTTTTGGCCATGCCGGGAAAAGCAGAATTTTTCCATCATCGGTAGTTTGCAGAAGCATTTCCTGTAAACCAATCATACCGCTTGCGCCCCAGTTGTGATCGGGAGTCCAGTCGAAACCCGGGCCCCAAAATGCCGGGAAACGATAGGGGCCATCGGTAAGTTTAAGACTGTTCAAATGTTTTGCTTCATCGGTTAAGCCCAAACATGCCGCAAAAATATTATCCTGTTTCCAACCAACATGACTCCGAAATTTCACTACATCGGGGTCGTAAAAATATGTGTTTTGAGCAATTTCAAGATTATCTTTACCAACTCCGAAAACCCGCCATGGAAAAACAGGATACAGTTGCGGACTTTCGGAATTGTTAATTCGTTCCCAAGCTTTCGCAGGGGCTATTGTTTCTTTTCCTCCGATATTTCTGAAATACAAGGGTGGAATCCTTTGTAAAATTGAATCTTTTCCTCCCAATTTTTGAAGTAAAACACGAAGACCTGCAGTTGTATTGACAGGATTGGTTGCCATTTTGTAGGTTTCGCAAGCCGATGCAGGATACATAATCAATTTCTCTTCGCCATCGAGTTCACGCCGACCTCTCATTCTGGCACGATAACGATAATGTTCATCGAAAAAAGTCAAGACGCTTTCAATCAAAGATTGGTAAGGTGAAATATCGGCACCGGCATAATCTTTTGTTTCCAGTATCATCATGCAAAATTCCAATACTGTTTCCCACTGATATTCGAGCCAAGCATTATACTCCACACCTTTGTCGAAATATTCAGGGCGTTTCCATCCATATTCGCTGGGGTTGGGCAAACCAAAATTTTCGATTTGCTCAGTAAAACAAGCGCCTGTATGTCCCCAATATATTTTTGAACGTAATTCGGCTGTTTTCAATAAACGATTATAAAATTCAAATTGAGGAATCATTGCATCAAAATCGCCACTTTTTAGCATTGGCCAGTAAACCAATCGCTGGTTTTGGGCTGTAAAGGTACCACCGCCCCACTTGCGGTAATCAGGTGTAAATTTTGAAGCAGAATCCACAAAAACAGGATCAAAGGTGAACAAACCTCCATTGAATCGAGTAGGCCATGCTCCTTTAGCATTGCAACCCAACATATAGCGAAACAAAGTATAATTGCGCGAGAGTACATTTGCTTCCCCTTTTATATCAATATAACTTCTATTCCAGAAGGTATTCCACCAGGAGATTGTATTTTTCTTATCTGTTTTTTTTTCGATTGAAGAAATGATTTTGTTCAGTGAATTCTGCCATTCCTTAATATTCTCAGCATGAGAAATTTCAAGCGCGATGCTCATTTCCTGCCGGCTTTCAGGTTTTCTGCTTTTGAAAATCCATGCCTGAAAATCGGTATCAGCATAAACGCCCTCTTCTGTTCCTGTGAAAAATAAATTTTTACTCCACATTTTGCCACCGGAAGTTAGATTTTTCAGTGGATTATATAATTCATTTATTACATGATTTAATCCTTGCTGATGAACGGTTACATCGAAAATTGTTTTTTCAGGATTACGATGATAAAATGCGATTGAATTTACATCCGAGATAATTGAATCCCTTTTCATTAGTAAATTGTACGGAACAGCCCACTTATATGAGTTTTGTTGCCCTTCTCCTTTACGCATTACTCTGTCCTGATATCGCCAATTTTCGTATCTAACTTCACATGCAACCGCCTTTTTATGCTGCAATGCCACATGAATTACCGGCTTAAAAACATCGACCCAAAAATCTATTTTTGAACCTCCCGCAACAATCTCGATACTACCATCGTTAAGTTTTAACGTTTGTCGAAAATCAACTGGATTGCGAAACGGATTTGGACTTAATCGAATACGAAAACGCCCTAGTTTTAACAACGTATTATTTTCATCAAAGGCGCCGCTTCGAGCTACATAAAACAGCACATCGCCGTTTTCGACCCAAACATTCATTCCAATATCGCCTCCACCACACGGCATGGATTCCGAAGAATTGTGCGATGGAGAAGTCCAAATAAAATCGGGTTCAGTAAATGAGCAAAAAAACAAGAATAAAAGAACCCCTAACCCCTGAAGGGGAATATGAAGACCCCTAACCCTACCTAAACGGTAGGCAAGCCCTAAAGGGGAATTTAAAATACCACTGTTTTCTATATTTTTCATACTTTTTTTTAAAGCTCTAAATACAACTTTATTAAATTCCTTTTCAGAGATTAGGGGACTATTTCTTATTCTCCTTCAGGGGTTAGGGGGTAATTATCACTTCTAAAACTCGAAATAGGCAATCCTTCCGTCCCGAACAAATCCCCTTCTGCGTAATTATCAAAGGCATATCGCACTGCCACCGGTTGTTTAACTTGATCGCTTTTTGCATACAGTTTGCTGCGTACTATCCATGCTTTGGCAGGATAAAACACGCCATTGTTACCGGCTATGGTTACTAATTTCGACTCTCCGTTTTTGGCTGTTATCCACATATCTGCCCTGTCGAAACTTATCTGAACAGTATCATTATGAATTTCTATTGATTTATAAACAGGACTTTCCGCAACGATACCTTTTACGTGATATGTTTTTGCCAATGCGAGGAGGGCAAGTCTTTCTCCGGCTATATATTTTTTGCGAGGATGTATACAATCTTTTTGTCCGGCATCCATTAATACAGCCATTCCCGATTTTGGAATAATTCTTTCCGCTTTCATTTGCGCTTCACGTAAATATGCTGAGTTGATGACCTCCTTTCCTTTTGCTGTTACCAGCGAATAATCATAAGGCGCAATCTGACAGTAATAAAACGGAATCGTATCATTCAGGTTCCACTTTTCCCGCCACCCCTTTACAAGGGTTGCAAAAATTTGTGTGTAGGTGTTTGCTCTATCGTAGTTCGATTCACCCTGATACCAAATAAAACCTTTAATAGTCATCCCAAGTAAAGGATGAATCATGGCATTGTAAAGCATGGTCGGAGTACGGTTTTTATCTTTTATTTCTTCTTCGGTTTTCGGAATTTTTACTTCTGGAAATGCTTTCAACATATCTTCGCTCATCCATGCTTCGGCTGATGAACCTCCCCACGAACTATGTATTAATCCGACAGGCACATGTAATATCCTGTTCATCAAGCGACCAAAATAATATGCGGTAGCACTAAATTCCCGAACTGTTTCAGGAGAAGCTATCCCCCACTTTCCGGAAACATCGGTCAATGGAGTGAGCGATGCATTTCGCTTTACGGTAAAAAGCCTGATATGATCATTATTACTGTACAAAATATCCATGTTCGAACCTTCAACAGGCTGATTTTTGAATCCTTTCATGGGCATTTCCATATTGCTTTGTCCGGAGCAAAACCACAACTCGCCCAATAAGATATTTTTCAGTGTCAGCGATTTTCCATCGCTGATTGTAATTGATTGAGGTTTTCCATCGGATTGAGGTGTTTTAACAGTAATTTTCCATTTGCCTGATTCATCAGAAATAGTCTTCAGAACTCTTTTATTCCACGATGTCTTTACGGTTATAGATTTATTCGCATCGGCTTTTCCCCATATATTCACTTGCGAATTTTGCTGCAAAAGCATATTGTCTGAGAAAAATGCAGGAAGTGTAACTTCTGCATTGATGCGAATAGTTATTATTAAAAAGAAAATAAATAGTTTGTTTTTCATGTTTTGAATGCTAAAAAATTAATTTCGTTGGTGTATAATTCTAATTGGTCCTAACAAACCCGCCTCTAGCAGTTTGTCTCCTTTCATTCTGTATTGTCCATCTGTCCATATTCCTTCGAAAGGCGGTGTACCCTTATCCCAACCGTTGATGGCGTTTGCCCAAGTGTTGGTAACTTCAATTTCGAGTGTGATTGTTCCTTTTTTCAGGGCTTTCGAAATATCTACCTGATAGGGCGCCGTCCAAACGGATCCACAATCGATACCATTTACGCGTACAGTTGCAAGGTTGTGAACTACTCCGAGGTTAAGTAAATATTTTCCTGAAACATCGCTCTGAGTAAATGTAGTTTTATAATGAGCAGTTCCTGAATAATATTTAATAAGCGGGTTTTTACTTTCACTCCAACTTTTCAGTTCACGGGTTACAAGCTGTTGATTATTTCTCTCAAAAGTGATAGTCCAGTTTACATCCAAGTTTGTTACTTGAGTATTTAGTTCATCATCTACTATAATGTTAATATTACTTTTAACAGGAAATACAACAAAAACAGAACCGTTGGGATGTAATTTCAATGTAACGAGCGTTCTTCCCTCACTAAAAGTAACGATTTTAGGTTTAGAAACTGTTCCATCCACCGCTTGCCAAAGTTCGGGGAATCGACCGGAAATACGAAAGGAAATTTCCACCTCACGCTCCGCTTCTTCCTGATTTGAAATAAAATACACATCAGCTTCTTCACCAGAACGATGTGTCCAAGCAATGTTTTGGGGAGCTATTACATCTTTTTCAAGTTTGAATCTGTTAAAATTTTCTTCTGAAAAAGGTAAATCGGGGATGATTACTCCGGCATTTTTCAATTCCTGAATTTTTGTCAAAGTTTCTTCAGAATAATTTTTCATCTCAGGGAATATTAATGCCCGATATTCTGCTCCACTTTCCAATTTCATTTTACCATTTTCAGTTTTGGCTGATAATAAAACATCTTTGTTGAACGAATCGTACGCGTATCCATTTAGCGGATTGACCCAATTTTCCATTTTAAAAGTATTCGCTGAATGATTTACTCCATTAGGCATTTCCAACATTGGTTGACCTACATTTGCCAAACGTATTTTTTCTTCTTTTACACGTTTTTCGCCAATAATTCCTGGAAGATATGGAACTAAGCGATCGGGGGTTAAGGCTCGTCGAGGAATTTCTTCACCTGTAAAAACCGCTATGTCAGTTACCGGTTTTCCGTATTGTAGCATCGCCTGGCAGCGTGAAATATAATCGACAAAGGGTTTTCCCTGCTTCCACCACGTTTGGGTTCGTTGAAAAAATAATCCCATTCCGGATAATGTAGTCCCGGGGGATTTCTCTAACATTGGATTTTGTACAAAAACATGAAAGTAAAGTTTGTTCATTCCTAATGCAAAGTGTCTGTCAAGGATAGATTTTAACATTGCCGGATGTTCGTCCCAGTTTGTACGAAGTTGCGTAAATCCCTCAGCCTGAACGATTTTCTTTCCGTATATATGAGCACCTGAAATGGCATCCAACATGTCCATTGGCTTGTCGTGTGTTGGACTTCGAAACCAAAACTCACCCGTTGGTCGATCGGTAATTTGAAAATGTCGCATTCCATCATTTACAAAAGTAGGAGCAACACTTTCTGCCATGAGCTGCATTCCATATTTGTGAGCATTGTTGCGCATCACTTTGAAAAACACATCGGAAACCAATTCTGAAATAGTCTGACGAATATCATGCAACACTTTTTCTGATTTTTCGGCGCTTTCAATAGGGAATCCTGCCAATAAAGGCAAGTATGGTATTATATCGTAACCTCGGCGTTTTTGAAATTCTGCACTGAAATTTCCACTCCAATTTTGGCTGCCACATTCCCAACTGTCGATAAAAATTTCTTTCATCACTTTTTTTGCCAGTTCAGGTTCAGTTTTTTGAATAATCGCACCCATCCAGTTGTCGAACTGCCTTTGGACAGCAACCTCCGAAAATTTATCGCATTCTAAACCTTTACCCGGACCACCTGTGGCGTTGGTAAGTCCAGTAGAGTTATGTCCCATACGAACTATCCGCCAATTTCCTTTTGGAAGTTTGCAGTTCAGTTTTCCATCTTTAAAAAAAGATTTTAGTCGAATAATTCTATTTACCTGGGTAAAGTCTTGATCGGAAATTTCTTTTTCAGATAATGGTGCAATACGCCATACTAAACCCGATTTTCCTTCCCAATTATCAATTCGGGCAGTTTCGCTCAATTCAATATTTTTTAGTCGCAACACAGGTTTCCATTTTGCTGCATCTAAATCCTCACTGCCTGGTTCAGTTCCTTCGGGTGTCCAGGTTAGTCTGAAATATCGAGCTTTGGTAGGTTTTACAGCATAAGTAGTAGTAAATCCCGTGTTTTGCCAACCTTGACGCGGAGGAAAAAGTTGTTTTACTTCATCGAAATTTACACCATCGTTGCTTGCAAGAATTTTCAGTCGTTGCGATTGAATATTATTTCCTGAGGGCGTTATGATAATGCTTTTTAAAGTAAATGGTTTGTCGTATTGGTATTGGATGTAGCAAGGCTTGTCAGACCTCACCCCTAACCCCTCTCCTTGAGAAGAGGGGAACAATTTCTTCGTCCCATCATGATTATGAAAGGTTATGGTGAAATCATTTGTTTTAGAAATTTTCTTAACAGGAATAGCATACACTTCAATATCATAATAAAAACCGGCAACTGTCTCAGGTTGTCGCAAAACGAGATTTTTAATTTTACCGCCTTTTACAATAGTATCAGTAAAAACCACTTTTTGCATCGATTCGGCAGGTGAAATCCATGGTCCACCTGCCAATGCAAAACCATCGCTTATGTGCATACTTAATTTCAAACCGAGACTGTCGCAAATTTGCATGGTATAACGCAGCATCTCGTACCATTCGGGCGAAAGTTGCGCAATAGGTTTATCGAAATATTCACTTTTAGGGTCGCGAATGGTGAAAAGTTGCGCGCCTTCCAAACCAATTTCCTTCATGGCAATCAAGTCGGCTTTTATGCCTTCTTTCGAAACCGCTCCTTGTACCCAATGCCAGAATGTTCGAGGTTTAGCTTCGGGAGGAGGATTTTTGAAGGAATTGTAAAGAGAGGATTGAGAAGATGATAAAACAGAAACAAATAATAAGAAAAACCCCCAACCCCTTAAGGGGAGTTTGCCTCTAAACACTGAAGGGGAAGATTGATTAGAATCCCTGAACCTTAGAGGGGAATTTTTTTTAGTAATATACTGATTTTTCTGTGACATATTAATATAATAACAATAGTATATTTCTTACTCCACTAGGGTTAGCGGTCATATGTTATCTTTTAGGGGTTAGGGGTTATCTTGATTTTTACCCTTCCTTTATACACACCATCCACCCATTTGGGTTGCGCTGATGGTCCGTTCAAATCCGTTGAATTTACTTTATTCCGAACGGCCGGAATCACATTCAGTATCGAAATACCGGTTTCTGGCAATGTATAAAGCAATTTGTCTCTTCCATCGCGTGGTTGATAAATTCCAATATACGCATTTGGAGTATAATTGGAGAGCGAAATTTCACCTTCTGAAGTGCTCAGATTCATCCAACTTACATTGGCAAAATAACCTTTAAACTCGGGATAGCAAAAACTTTCGCCGGGAATCGGATCGTTGTAATCATTTTTCCATAAATCATACACCGGCCCCTGTGTGCGATTCTGCCATACACGATAAGGACCGCCTCCCAACCAGCGTTTGTGTTGCACTTTTTCTTCCGGATAATCGAATTTCACGCCCATTAAATCGACTACTGCACTGAAGTTATAGCTGTAATTTAAGGTAACTGTTCCGTCAGGAGCAAAAATCCATTCCGCTTTTTCCAGATTTCCGAGTTTGTAGTTTGCTGTAACAATCAACAGATTATCTATCGATTTTACATCAAATCCGGCGAAAATAGCAGCATCTTTAAATTCGATGTAAGTACGGTCTTTCGATTTTGCATCCGGGTCGTCGTGGTTATAAAACTGATCAAGTGAGCGATCAGCACGGCGGGCTGCAACAAATCGTGGTCCGTTACCAAAACTGATATGCTTTCCATTGACACTCACGTGCTGCAACTCTCCATTTTTATTGCTGAATTTAAACTTTGATTGTCCGGTAGCAACTACCAGTTCGTCGTTTGTTTTTTCATATACCGGCATATTTCCTGCAATTTTTAATTCCTGATTTTGTACAGGTAGCTGATACGACCAGCGCCAAAGTTCTTCTCCGCGGAAATCAATAACGGAAATGAACAACGCATCGGCATTCGGATCTATCAACGTGTTGAGATTTAATTTACCGGAAGTGTGTGCGGCAATGTCAGGTCCTTTTACTTCGCCCTGTTTTATGATTTTTACTGTGCTTTTAGAATCGCTTTGAGTGGGGAATTTTACTTGTTTCCAGATGAATCTACAGGTGTTCAGATTCAGAAAATCGTACCGGTTTTCGATGGTGAAAATTCCATTAAAATTTCTATCGATAGTTTTTTCAACCATCTGTACCGGATTCCATATTTCTTTTATCGTATAAAAACTTCCTTCTTTCTCATGATGAGGTCCCACAATACCATCGGCTCCCCAATTGCCCTGATTATCGATAAAACCGTTCATGTCCACACGTTTTACTCCTTCGTCGGCCAGTACCCACAGAAAACCACCGGCACAGCGCGGATGTTTGCGCATCATTTCCCAGTAATCGTACAGTCCGGCTCCATGACCGCCATCGTACAATCCATGCAGGAACTCGGTGGGCATAAAAATTTCCGGTTTACGCATATATTCCTGCGATTCGCCATACGAGCGATAATGCATAGTTTCGAATCCTCCAAAATTCTCCTGTGGATGAATAACCGGACGTTTTTGTATATCATATTTCCAGAATTCGCCATCCAGTTCGGTATTCCATCCTCCTTCATTTCCATTGCTCCACCAAATTACGCAAGGATGATTTACATCGCGTTCAACTAAACTTTTAACTAATTTCTTTCCGTTTGGAGTATCGTGTTTGCCATGCCATCCCGAAAGTTCGTTCATTAGATATAATCCGAGTGAATCGCAGGCATCCAAAAATTCAGGGTCGGCCGGATAATGCGAAAGTCGAACGGCATTCATGTTCATGCTTTTTATCAGCAGAACATCTTCAATATTTTTTGCTTTTGATAATGTTCGGCCAGTTTCAGGACGGAAACTATGACGGTTCACCCCTTTTATCAGCACTTTCGTGCCGTTAATATATAAACCATCCGAAGGACGTACTTCGATGGTGCGAAACCCGAATTTTTCGGAAATATGATGTAAAAGTTTTCCCTTGCTATCGATTAAATTCACCTGAGCCGTATAAAGATTAGGAGTTTCAGCTGTCCAAAGTAAGGGATTTTTTACCTGAAAACTGATAGTAGAACAGTCGCTTCCTTGTTTTATTGCTGAAATATTTTCAGCCATCAGTTTTCCTTTTTGATCAAGAACATCCGTTTTAATGCTTGCACCTTCGAGCGACCGATTCAGTGAACAAATCGCTGAAAATGTTCCATCGGCTTTGGCATCGATGGTGAACTGTGAAATATGATTTGCAGGCTTTACTTCAAGAAAAACCGGTCGGTAAATTCCACCGAAATTCCAGTAGTCTGCGCGTCGCTCGGCAAGATTTACTCCGGCGTTTGTGCTCTCCTTACTTACCGTAACTTCAAGCAAATTCTTTTTGCCGAATTTCAACCGCCGCCCAATATCGTACGAAAAACGATTAAAAGCGCCCTGGTGAATTTCCCCCGCTTTCTGACCGTTGATTTTCACTTCGGTGTCGGTCATGGAAGCTTCAAAAACTATATATATCATTTTATCGCGCCAAGCGTTCGGCACATCAAACTCGTATTTGTACATGCCTTTCTCGTTAGCTACTCCATCGGGGAAAGCCTTGCCATACCAACGCATACCATACTGATAAGTTCCGAAACCCTGCAATTCCCAACAAGAAGGCACGCCTATTTTGGTCCATTTGCCCGAATTTGCGCCATCGGTGCAAAAGAAATCCCATTGCACCATATCGTCACAACCACGTCCGGAAAGATATATGCGTTGTGTAGTAACATCCTTATTTTGCGCAAAAAGAGGATAAATAATCAATAAACAATAAAATAACAGATACACACGTAATGTTCTCATGCTTTGATTTCTTTATTTTTTGAAAATATTTTTGAAACTACAAACCCAACAATAAAAATAGTACCAGTACCAAAAACAATAGTCAAATAACTGTGAAAAGTTGTTTGTCCACTGAATGTCATCCATGTAATCAGTAAAAGTCCGGCAATAACGCCAACCAGTGCATGAATATTTTTGACTTTTTGCGATAAATAACCGAGCAAAAATAAGCCCAACATGCCTCCGCTGAAAATTCCTGCAAGTTTCCACCAAGCATCTAAAGCGCTTTTTACCGACATCATAGCCAACCCGATAAACATACCCAATAACCCAAGTAAAAACGAGGCAATATACAGAATCATCATGTTCTGTTTTTCTGTCAATGGCTTTTTTCTTTTCTGAAAAAAATCGGTCAATATAATGGTTGCCGAACTATTGATACTCGTGGAAATGGTGCTCATTCCGGCAGCAAAAATCGCAGCTACAAGAATTCCGGTAACACCAACCGGTAACTGATTGATAATAAAATACGGAAAAACTTTATCACCTGTAATATCAGCAGGAAGTAAACCGGGGTTTGCCTGATAATATGCAAAAAGTGCAGTGCCGATAAAAAAGAAAAAGGCGCTCACGGGCAAATATAAAATTCCGCCGAAAAGAGCCGAAAAACGCGCGCTTTTCAGGTCTTTGGCGCTTTTAAATCTTTGTACATAATTTTGGTCGATACCGAAATTCTGTAAATTGATAAATGTGCCATACAATAACATCACCCAAAAAGTGGATGTATTTAATTCCGCACCAAACGAACCCAGCGAAAACTTGTTGTAATTTTTCCCGATTTCAAAAATTTGAGCGGGACCTTCGGGTAATGAAAACAAAAGCACAACTACACAAGTTAAAGCGCCGAGAATCAGAATTGTTCCCTGAATAGCATCTGTCCATAAAACTGCTTTTATCCCGCCAAAAACGGAATATATAATTACTAAAATGCAGGTTACTACAATAATAAACGGAATGCTCCAGCCGAGCATGGAGTGAAGCGGCAAAGCCATTAAAAATAAAACCGAACCAATTCTGGCAATCTGAGTTAGCAGGTAACAGATAGCAGCATAAACTCTTGCCCAATACCCAAATCGTTCTTCAAGAAAACTGTAAGCTGAGACGCTACTGATATTCCTGTAAAACGGTACGAAATATTTGGCGGCAATAATTGCAGCTATCGGAATTGTAAAACTAAACACAAGCGAATTCCAGTTGCCCTGATAGGCATTTCCAGGAAGACCGAGGAAGCTGATGCTGCTTACATATGTTGCGAATATAGACATTCCGACCACGAAACCCGGAACTGAACCGCTTCCGTTGGTGTAATCGGCAGCATTTTTGTTTTTTCTGATAAACGAACTTCCGAAAATTACAGTTCCAAAGGTAAAAATCAGAAAAACGACAAGGTCGATATTGCTTATTTGCATTTAGTTGCCCCCAATCCCCCTAAAGGGGGAATATTTAAGAAATTGGATTTATATTTTTATAGTGTTATTCTCGTATTAACTTATCCAAATATCAAAAATTTTGGTTCGTAATGAGAGAAGAATTTAGGTAACTTTTAAGCACTTCTGTTTGTGTTTCAATTATCATTTTTACAAAAATTA
Source organism: uncultured Paludibacter sp. (assembly GCA_964508285.1). Classification (GTDB taxonomy): domain Bacteria; phylum Bacteroidota; class Bacteroidia; order Bacteroidales; family Paludibacteraceae; genus Paludibacter. Next base: position 5,210 of record CAZDSY010000037.1, on the reverse strand, counting down.
ACATTAGAAAAATGTAATTTTCAGAAAAGAACCACCAAATTTAAACGCATAAACATCAATAGTTGCTCCAATGTTCCCCCTTTAGGTGGTTAGGGGGCTAATTAGTAGTATATTTATAAATTTAACGATTCGATAGCCGCATGGATTCTTTCTTTATGAGCCTCATCAAACTTATTAAATGGCGCTGCCAGAAAATCGCTGCAAATTCCCAGTATCGATAAAGCCGATTTCACACCTTTCAGATAACTTGAACCATAACTTCCAACGGTGTAAATACTTGAACTTATTTGCATTACTTTTGCGTGAAGTTCACGCACTTTATCCACATCTTTAGCAATAGCTGCATTATACAAAGCCACATATAATTTCGGGAACATATTTGCACCACCATTTACACCGCCATGTGCGCCCATTAGCACCGATTCTGCCATCATTTCTTCCGGTCCCACAAACAATGAAAATTCAGGTCTATCGCGGAATTCGTGCATCACCGACTGAAAATAACCACCGCTTGCCGAACTATCTTTAAATCCTATTACTTTTGAATTTTCGGCGATGCGTCGAATAGTTGAAGGTGCAAATGAAACTTTGGTATGTGTTGGCATATTGTATAAAAACAAAGGCAGAGGCAATTGAGGAATTAATTGCTCGTAATATTCTGCCAATTCAGGTTGTCCCGTTGCATAATAATACGGAGGCGCTGAAACAACAGCATCAGCGCCATTATCAGCCGCCAGATTTGCAAGTGAAACACTATCGACTAAGGAAGTATCCGAAATTCCCACCAAAAGCGGCAATCGACCTTTTAAAATTCGAGCACTTTGAGTTATCATTTCCTGACGTAAACTGAAGCTGATACTTTGAGCTTCGCCCGTTGTGCCAAGAATAAACAGCCCGTGAACGCCACCGGAAATCACGTGTTCAATCAAGCGTTCCAAACCTTCAACATCTAAAGTGTTGTTGTCTAACAATGGCGTAACTAATGGTGGTACAATACCACGTAAAACTTTTTTCATAAAATGTAATCCTAAAAGCCCCCTAAATCCCCCTCCAGGGGGCTTAGGAAACCTGTTCTAAAAAATTCAAACTTTTTGAAACACAATTAATTAACTTTTGCAGTTTCTTAAAGTTCCCCTGTGGGGGTATTTAGGGGGCTGTAATTCTTATTTTTAATTCATATTCTTTCTTATCAAGCGTATATTTTTTTAACACTCCCGGGCCACAACTACTGTTTCCCAAGCCCATAACTTCAGCATCAATATTCAGAATAATTTCTTGCCTCGAAACAAGATTGCATTCGTGTGTTTCGTTGGCTAAATCGTTTACCGTAAAATGTAAAGCGGATGCTGAAAATGGCTTTTCGATGGCGGATATTTTCAATCCTTTCCCTTTTTTGTCGGTTAGCATCAAATATTGAATATCTTCTTTGTTGCCTGTATCCTGCGGACGCGGATATTTTACGGCTTGTTCGCTTACCTTTCTGTTCCAAAGTTCCAGCAATGCCGAAGTTTTCCTGTCAGGATAATTTTCGTGCGGTCCGCGACCAAACCAGCTGAATTGCTCAAAATCTTTATTGATAGCAAAAGCAAGTCCCAACCGTGGTAAATCGGGTAAATCTCCCAAGCGTTTAAAATTTACCGACAACTCTATTGTTCCATCGCCAAAAACAAGATAAATCAGTTTCGATTGAATTTTCCCTTTCAGGTAATGATTCGTTTTATCAACTTCAACCGTTAATGCACCATCTTTTCGGGTAGAATATTTAACGGAATCAACCGTTACTAATGGAGAATCAAGTTTGTGGGTTTTCCAGTCTTTTGCCAGCCAGTTGCCGAAACCTTTGTCATTGTCGGTTGGCGCGCGATACGCCTGCATCAAAGGTTGATTCTCAAAGCCTGAAGCATTCTGAGCCAGCATTTCTTTTCCTTTAAAATTCAGTGAGAGCAGAGTTCCTGTTTTCAGATTCCATTGTGCCGAAAAAAGTTTTCCTTTGGCTTGAAGTAAATCGTTCTTTTTTTGAATTTTCAGTTTTCCGGAGTTTGATTTCTTTTCTTCAGAAAATTTTGACTTCTGTAGATTTATTTGCTCATAAGCTACTATATAGCCTGCTTCTGCCCAAGTATTATTTTGTTTCAACTTAAAATAAATGTTCAAATTTATTTCGCCGGCTGAAAAATCATTTTTAGAAACAGGCAAAGCAACTAAGACTGTATCTCCGGGTTGAACATCGGGAATTGTCAACATGCCTGATTTCCTTATTTTTCCGTTTTCATTCAAATCCCAAATACAATTATACAATGATAAACCGGAATGATGCTGTCGATTGATAATTTGCAACTTTCCGTTTACCATTTTTATATCGATAGGTTGATAAACCTTTCGTACTTCCTCATATTTCGGCGTAATTTCACGGTTACTCATTACCACTCCATTCAGGCAAAAAGCTTTTGAGTTTGGTGTGTCATCAAAATCGCCACCATAAGCAATCATTGTTTTTCCGTCCGGCATTTTTTTGTAAATGCCCTGATCTACCCAATCCCAAATAAAACCGCCAAGCATTCGCTGATTGCTGTAAATCTCATTCCAATAATCCTGAAAGTTACCCAAAGCATTTCCCATGGCGTGTGCATATTCACTTGTTAAAACCGGACGGTTGTCGTTCGTGCGGTTGGCAATGTCTAATAAACGTTCCCAACGGGCATTTTCGGCGCGTTCGGCATCGCTTCCTTCTGCAATTCCGGGGTTTAAGTATTCCTGTCGAATACGCGGATAAAACCGGCTTATCATATCAACAGTATTCGGGTCAGGATTTCCGTTAATGCCCTGAGCGCCTTCGTAGTGAATGGGGCGCATTGGGTCAAAATCCTTTAACCAGGCTGAAAGTGCCGCGAAATTAGGTCCGTAACCACTTTCGTTACCCAAACTCCACATAATAATGGATGGATGATTTTTGTCGCGTTCGGCCATGCGAATGCCTCTGTCCATAAATGCGAGCGCCCAATCAGGGTCGGACGCTAATTTTCCGCGCAAGCCGTGTGTTTCAATATTTGCTTCGTCCATCACGTACAAACCGAGCGAGTCGCAAAGCTCATACCAGCGTGTAACATTCGGATAATGTGCCGTACGAACTGCATTGATATTTGCCTTTTTCATCAGCAGAATATCCTGCAACATTCGTTCTTCAGTCATTACTTTCCCGAGTGAAGGGTCGTGTTCGTGCCGGTTTACTCCTCGAAGTCTGACAGGTTTTCCGTTTACCAGCAATTGCCCGTTGTTAATTTCGATCGACCTGAAACCGATGCGTTGGCGGATTTGCTCCACTACATTCCCCAAACTATCTTCGAGCGAAATTTTCAATGTATAAAGATGCGGTGTTTCAGCAGTCCATTTCAGCGGATTTTTAATTGTTCCCGAAATTCTTCCGGTTTTTCGTGGCCCGCGTTGCGGAGTCCATTCATTCATCAGCGCAGCTTTATTATCTTTATTCAGAATTTCATAAGCCGATGCCGATTGGTCGAAAAGTTGCTCAACAGTTGCACGAACCTTGTATCCTTTGCCGGTCTCATTACCGTAAATGGCTAATTCAGGCTCAATTTCCAAACGAAAATCGGTATAACTTTTATCAGGAATCGTTCGTACAAAAAAATCCCTGATTCTAATTTGAGGAGTGAAATATAACGTTATATCTCGATGTATGCCTCCAAGACGCCACATGTCCTGATCTTCGAGATATGAACCATCGCTGTATTTATATACTTCGATTGCTATTTGATTTTCACCTGTTTTTAGATATTTGGTAACATTGAATTCCGCAGGTTCCATACTACCCTGACTGTAACCTGCTTTCTGTCCATTCATCCAAACATAAAAAGCACTTTGTACGCCATCAAAACGCAGAAAAACCTGTCCGTTCGCATTCCATTTTTCAGGCAAAACAAAGGTTCGACGATATTGTCCAACAGGATTTCGTTCTTTGAAAGCTGTGAAACGATCGGGTGGGGTGGAGGTTACGTGCGGAGGATCGATTTTAAAAGAGTATCCGGCAGAAATATAAACGGGTGTGCCAAATCCATTTACTTCCCAGTTGGCAGGAACGTGAAAGTTTGCCCAGTCGCTGTAGTTATAATCAGGTTTATAAAAGTTATTTACCCTTGTTTCCGGCGTTGGCGACCAATGGAATTTCCATGTACCATTTAAACTCAATTGCCTGTCGCCTTCAGTTTTATCAAATCCGATAAAAGCTGCCCGCGCTGGCTCACGATTAATGTGCAGCACATGATGATTTTCCCAATCGGGCTGCTGAGCGCCAATCGGGAAAATCAAAAAACATAATGTGAAAAGTGTGAGATTACAACGAATTTTCATTGTAATAAAAGACGAAATGTATATCTAAATGTAATCAGATAATTGGTAAATGTATATGAATGAAATTTAATTGTAAAATCTCAAATAGCTATTGAATTCAGAATCAATTTTCAAAAAATAAATTCCCTTTTTCAAACTTTCAACCTGAATCTGATTATCATTCATCACATCATTTAAAACTATTTTCCCGGTTATGTCAACAATTTTGAATTTCATCCCATTTGAAAATTTCAGACCTTCAATATAAATTTTATTTGTAGCTGGATTTGGATATACTGATAAGTTTGATTTCTGAATTATTCTACTGAAATATGTTGGAGAATTTTTTTCAATCACATAATAAAGTAAGTTTGAACCATTTATATCGTTCCATTCTCCGGGGCTGCCGAACATAGTTGTGCCTGATGGCCAACCAGCTAAACCAATCGCTGCATGGTGTTGTTCTGATCTAAAATTATCCGGTTCTTTGGCAATACCTGTACTTTTACCGCCCCAATTATAGTAATTTGCATTTATTGAAACTCCATCTCCGGTACCCGCAAAACCTTGTCCTATCCAAAAGTTTGTACCAACATTATCATTATTTCCATCCCAAATCCATGTTCCTTCCGTAAGTTGGTCAGTTGCACCAATCCAAACATAAGCTATACCACCGCCCATTGCAACACTTGTATAAGTTGGGCTAACTCCTGCATTTAATATCGCAGTGTAAACTGCTGCTTGCTCGTTATCATCGTTTATTTCTACCAAATATCCTCCCCGCTCCACCGCACAGGCTGCAGCATCAGTCCATGACTTCATTTCTCGAACCACTTCATAGTTTTTTCCGTTAAACGAAAAACTAT
>CAZDSY010000036.1:0-24374 GCA_964508285.1 uncultured Paludibacter sp. | reverse complement strand
CATGCATTTGTATTTTTAAAATTATTATTTATAAAAACTTTCGTATGGTAGTGATATTCTCTCTACTGTTTGATTATTTTGAAAGCCTGATCGCCTGCAATTGCAATGTAAATTCCGCGAGGTAAATTGCTCAAAATAATAGTTTCAGTATTACTCATACAAAGGTGAGTAATCATTATCTTACCAGTTAGGTCTGTAATTTTTATATCTAAACCAGTTGCATTGATCGCTCTGATATACTCTTTAGCCAATGTTGGATAAATACTGATACCGAACTCAGGCGTAACAAACTGAGTATTGTCGCTATTAGGCATATTATATGTAGTTGGCTTTATTACCCAAGGTCCGGTTCCATCAGGCACACGTGAATAACTTAGATTTTGATCCATATAAGGGAATGTTACAGAATCGACTGGAATAATGGTGCCAAGATAATTAGTACGTGATAACATTAGTGATTCACCGTCTTTTGACAATTTGAATCCAACATGTAAAACGCCCTGCGTTGGCTGTTCATCAGCCCAAAGCACTATACGCCCTTTTGTAGGAATAAGAGTTGCAGCAGTATCAGTAGTTGGGATTTGATAAAAAGTAGGATTACCCGGCTTATCAGATACATACCAACCTGCAATATTAACATCCTGATCCGAATTGTTAAATAATTCAATATAATCGTCTTTATCTCCAAATTCATCTTTAATAACATTATTACTCGAAACTATTTCATTGAAAACCACATTGTAATCAGGCTCGCTAAATGTTACCTGCTCGTATATAGCTTTTATACTGAAATCAGAAGTGAGAACTGTAGAATAGACGGGAGATGTAATTTTTTGATTAACTGCAGTTTCAGTACAAGTCATACTTAAATTAAAAATTAAATCAGAACTGTTTGCTGCATTTTGATGTACTTCAACAGCAATTGTGTTTGCTCCTTCAACGAGCATATCTGCAGGCACTGTAAATGTTGCAGTTTCTCCGTTGTTATAAGTTACTGCTACTGTATTAAAGGTTATTTCACCCTGAGGCATATTAAATCTGCCGAGTTCTTTTCCGTTTACATATACTACAGCACCATCGTCAATAAAAGTAGTAATTACAAAATTTGATTTGTTATTTACATCGTTAATATTCAATGTTTTACGAAAATATGCAGTAATGTACTTGTTGCTTGCATTTGTACCATATCCTATGGCTGTAACTTCACCCTTACCTCCATAACCTAACTGTGCATTTCCTGTTTTCCATGTTGCAACGCTGTATTCCGAAGCAAACCAGTTAGTTGCAGGCATAGCACTACCATCGAAATACTTCCATGAGTCGCCCATAGGAATTAATGTTTTTTGGGTAGTGGCTGCATTCAATTCCCAATGTTTAAACTTGTATGCAGGAACTTCATTGGCGGTAAGCTGTACTGTCTGATTTTGGAAATAACGCAATTTAATATTCGAATCCATTATTTTTTCCTGATTTAGGTTGTAGGTTGCATTTGAAATATTCGAACTTATATCAATAGTGTTGCGCTCTACACCACCCAAGAATCTACTGCTTATATATTGCAACATTCTTTCGGGACGGTTAGCTGAAAAACTTTTCATAATATTAATGTCAGTTGCAAATGCACGTGCAGATCCCCATTTAGCTTTATGATAAACTATTTCTGTGGCTACTTTAGCAGCCAAACTATCCAAAATAGCATTTGCTCGGTTAACCTGAAAAGTAGAAGATATGTGAATTGCAAATTTATCGATAAATCGTTTACGGAAAGTTTCATTTAGTACAAGTCGTTTAAACATAATTGTTGACCATGGATAATTTGCCGGATATGTACCCGATTGCTCGCCAAGTGCCCATGTTAGTGTATTATGTGTATAATCATTATTCCAAAGATTATACCCGAAATCGGTATCATAAAGTATCCAACGCCATTTCCCTCCATCTTTTTTCTTCCATGCTTTGATGTTATTATGAGGCCAATCGGTGTTTCGCAGATAAATTTCGGACAAAAAATATTCCATAAAATTATCCACATCCATCATTTCGCACACTTGATTGTAAACATCGCTTCTGGTAATATCATTAGTGGATATAAAATTGGTAAGTTTCAAATATTCGGGATCAGTAGCCATATCCATAGCCTCAACAATAAATATGTCTTCCTGATCGTAGCCATAATTTGAGTACACAAAATCTTCATCAGTCCTTTCCCTCAAATTCTGAATGCCATAATACACTCCATTCATAAAACAAACAGCAGGTTCGTAAGCAATGTAATCAAGGTTCATGCGTTTCATTACCAACGATTGCATAAAACCATCGCGCAACATAGAATGGTCGAAGTCGTTTCCTGAATTTCTCAACAAAATACTTCTGTATTTCATATTTGGCTTGGTAGCCTTAAAAAAATCGTAATTCAGCTTATTTTCGTAATACTTTTTTCGTGAATTAATTTTCAGAGATTTCTGACCATTCATTCTTGTCCAACCTCCGGCAATTTTTATATCAAGTTCCTGATTCAGACGAGGCGTGCGCGTAGAATCGAACAATTCGAAATTAGCCGGACGATCCCAATCCTGATTCCAGTTGGCAGGTGTACTCATTCCATTACCTGTAATACCATTAGTTCCCTGTACATATATACCTATGGTATTGTCAGTTAGATTTTTTTGTTCGGTAACAATGGAAACAACAGGTAATTTAAAATTTCGCTCGTTAATAAAGTAAGAAGCTGTTATAATATCACCAGAAAGTTTACCTGCTGAAAAGCACTTGGCTCTTAGGACAGTAGTTGAAGTAACCGATATTGAATTTCCGGGTGTATAACGGGTTGAATTCGTCCGAGTAGGTTCAGCACCGTTGCGGGTATAGTAAATTGTATCTCCCTGTGCAGGATTTTCAAATTTAACATTAATAGTAGATGAATAAAAACCTCCTGTGGGAGTAAAAACAGGATTGCCACAACGCTTTGCAGACCAAAATTTATTGTTATTCGATGCTTTTGGACTGTAAGTCTCAAAAAATACCCACAAATTTTCACTATCAGTTTTCCGTCCGTAGGATATATTCCTAAATTGCGCAGGGTAACGAACACTATCGATAACCTGCGCTGAATTATTCAATAAATACAAAACTCCTCCTTCAGGATTTAGTTTAAAATTAGCATGACCGGCGATATCCGAACGTTCGAAATATAATAAAACGTAACCTCCTGCAGTTATAGTTGTTGATAAAGGTGCCCACTTTTTGGGTTCTGCCAAATTATCAGAAAAAAAATATGCGGATAAATTGTAAGATGTAGTAGTACTTTTATTATATATCTCAACCCACATACTATAATTATATGCATCGTCCATAACTGCCGACACATTATTGGTCATTAGCTCATTTATAACAAGTTGCGAGTGTGCAATAAAAGGTAGAATAAGTATAAATAACAACAAAAATATTTTTCGCATTATAAAAATGGTTTTTCAGAGGTATTGTAGTAGTATTCTGCAAATTTACAAATTCTATTCATGGGAATGTAATAACTTTGTAACAAACATATTACTTCTTGCACCAAAAAGGGGGATATTTATGTCAAATTATTTAATATATAATGTTTGAAAGAAATTGATTGTAGATTTATTTTTATAAATTTGTTCAAAAATTTAAAGTTGAAAAAATTAATATTTACAATCATCTTATCTTCTTACGTGTTTTATTGTAACGCTCAATCGCTGCAAAAAAACCGTTTCAGAATTGTAAGTTACAATGTAGAAAATTATTTTGATTGCGTTGACGATTCACTAACCAACGACAGTGAATATTTACCCGGAGGGATTAGGGGATGGAATAATGAAAAATACCGTACAAAACAGGTAAACATCGCCAAGGTAATTGCAGCGATTGGAGGATGGGATGCTCCTGCTATTGTAGGTTTGTGTGAAATAGAAAGTCGGAAAGGACTTATTGATTTAACAACAGGTTTTGCTATGAAAAATTTCGGGTACAAATTCATTCATTATGAATCGCCCGATGCGAGAGGTGTCGATGTGGCTTTGCTCTATAGACCTGACATGTTTAAACCTGAATATCATGAACCAATAAGAATAAACTTCCAGGGAGAACCAAACGCTAAAACCCGGGATATTCTGTATGTTAAAGGTAAAGCTATTAACGCAATAGATTTACACGTATTTGTTTGTCATTTTCCATCGCGACTGGGTGGAGAACTCGAATCGGAAGATCGGCGTATGTTTGTAGCTTCAGTTCTGAAAAATAAAACTGACAGTATTTTTGCTGCTGAAAATCAGCCCAATATTATAATTATGGGCGATTTTAATGATTATCCTACCAATAAAAGTATGATAGAAGTATTGAAAGCGCTTCCACCAACCTCTGAAAAATCTGACCGAGAACTGTATAACCTTATGTTTCCTTTACACAAGTCTGGGAAAGGAAGCCATAAACACGAAGCCGAATGGGGCGCTCTTGATCAAATTATTGTTTCGGGCAACCTGCTCAATCCAACAAATAATTTTTACACCCTACTATGTGATGTACAAATTTTTGAAGCACCATTTTTATTAGTCCCAGACGAAAAATTTCTGGGCAAAAAACCCTTACGTACTTATGAAGGTATGAAATACATCGGAGGTTTTGCTGATCATTTACCTGTTTTCACTGATTTTTGGTATTAAAATAAATTGTTAAATGACTGAACTTTCGCAAGTTGATAAATGGTTGAAATACTGAATCATGCAAATTTTCTATCATTGATTATCAGCTGGTTATAGAAAATACATTTTTATAAAATTTTTATGGCACGACCTCTCCACCTCTATCGCCCTTTGGGCACTTTCTCCTCAATGAGAAAGAAAAAGGAATAATAATTTTAAGAGGGGGACAGTTCAGTGCAAGTAAAAAATTCAACGCGTGATTATAAACACCAAAATATCAATGATTTAGACATGCGAAAGTTGAATTAAATGAATTTTGTAACAAATAGATACAAGTTTCAATTGAGGACTGAAAAAATTAATTTACAATAGTGATAGATTTAAAATACGAAACAACTATAGAATGAACATACAACTTTTTATTCCTTGCTATATTGATCAGTTTTATCCCCAAACTGCTTTTAATGTAATAAAAATACTTGAAAAAGCGGGTTGTAGTGTGCATTACAATCCCGAACAAACCTGTTGCGGACAACCTGCTTTCAATAGTGGTTACTGGGACGAGACTGCGAAGCTTGCCGAAAAGTTTTTAAATGATTTTAATGTGGAAATGCCTGTAATTTCTCCTTCAGGTTCGTGTACAGGATTTGTTTTGCATCACTATCATAAGGTTTTAAAGGGCAAAGATGAATTGCTTGCAAAACATGCTCAATTAAAACCGCAACTTTATGAACTGACAGATTTTCTGGTAAACAAACTGCATTATAGTGATTTTGGATCTGAATTTCCGCATAAAGTTACCTTTCACGATTCATGCTCAGCACTTCGCGAATATGGAATTAAAAATGAACCTCGTGAGTTATTAACAAAGGTAAAAGGACTGGAGTTAATTGAGATGAACGAAAGCGAAACTTGCTGCGGGTTTGGCGGCACTTTTGCTGTAAAAAACAATGCCATTTCTACATCTATGACCGAAATGAAAGTGCGCAATGCACTTGAAACCGACGCAGAATACATTGTAAGTACCGAAGCATCTTGCCTTATGAATATCAACGGCTATTGCACGAAAAACAAACTGCCCATTAAAGGAATTCATATTGCCGATATTCTGGCATGTTTTTAAAATGTTCCATTAACCCTGTCAGGTACAAGCACCCTGACAGGTTGTTTGGAATGTAAGGAGCGTTTCGGAATTATCAAAACGCCCCCTTTTTTTAGTATTTATAAGTTGTTTTTCGTCTTTACCTTTGTTCTTTGTGCAATCGAAAGAAATGTTCAAAAGTCTATCGACGTACTGAAGTTTCTTTGCTCTTAAATCAAATATGGGTAACAAACAGCGGAATGTCCGAGTAAAGAACCATTTTGTAAGCCAATCCAGGATTGAAAAGACGTGAAAGCAAACGACGGCGACGTGTATTGAATGCAAGCACGCTTATACTTTTATCTTTCATGTACGATTCAATTATTTCGGGCGAATAAGAACTTCCTAATATAGCATAATGTGTTTTCAAATTTGGATAATTCCCTGAAAAATACGCTTTTATTCCGGCAAGTATCACTTCGTCCCATGCCTCATTTTTTTCTGATGCATGAATAAAGTACATTTCGAGTTTATCAGAATTGAAGAGGGAAATTGTGCGGTCGATGGCAATCAGGTCTTTTTGGTCGAAATTTGTAAGGAAAGCCACCCTCGAAATATCGCTTGGCGATAACAGAGGCATTTGCAACGGTACGGCAAATACTGGCGAAACACATGCTTCCATCACTTCGGCAGTAACACTGCCTATAACTTCATTATCAATTTTTTTACCACGAGTACCCATTACTACTAATTGTGGATTGTTTTTCTTGCAGTAATCCAAAATCTGATCTTCAGGCACTCCTTCTTTCAACTCAAAACGAAATGGGATGTTCGGTAGTTCGCCATCGGCAATGCGTTTTTTAATAACAGCTGTCAAATTTTCCATTTCGGTATTGGCATTGGCAATTATTTTTCGTAGCAATTCGCTATCGCTAATGCTGTATGTACTCACATCGTTATTCATCGAAATGGTAAAAACCGGACTGAAATAAACATTCATAAAAACAACTTCGGCAGCAAGAATATCGGCGAAGAAGAAACCGAAATCAACGGTTTTAGGGATAACATCTGAAAAATCGATGGGGACAAGTACATGATTTACCACATTTTCTTCGCGAGGTTCGTCCCAAACACTTTCCATTTCTTCTACAATTTTAAGCGCTCTGGGCAAATCGCTCTGACGGATTCTAATTCTTACCCCAACAGCCATTCCGGGTTGCTCAAGATTGAGCGAGTGAATCACCGTCTCAATTCCTTTTTCATCAAGAACGCTTTTAATCATTTGCGCTCTTGAGTATGTACGAATGGCGAGGGTTACTAATTTATCTTCCATGATTTTTTTGAATTAATGTAAATCAATCGTATATCGTGAATAAAAAAACATTTTGACGTTTTTGTAATTCGTGTGTAAAGTTAATAAAATTAGCTGTAACGTGTTTTCAAAAATGATAAAAAAAACTGCTTTAATCGAAATTTAGCTATATATTTGCAATATGAAAAAAGTTAAACACCAAGATTATGACACCAGTTGCAAAGAAAATTACATTAATAATAACAAGTATTGTTGTTTTGTTGTTCGCTCTTTTTATATATATCAAATTTTATTATGTATTTGGAGAAGGAGTTAAAACCGGCAATCTGAATTTTGTAGTTTACAAAGGGTATATTTTCAAAACCTATGAAGGAAAAATTATTCAAAGTGGGTTCCGTTCGAAAACGACGGGCACAATTCAATCCTACGAGTTCGATTTCTCAATTGAAGACAAAGAAGTTGCTGATTCATTGATGCGCTCCGGAGGCAAAGAAGTGGAATTGCACTACAAGGAATATCTCGGGACATTACCATGGCGAGGTATGTCGAAATACATTGTTGATAAAATCCTGGCTGTACACGATTAATTTAAATAATTGATTTATATATTCTTGAAATTTAATTTTATTGAAATTGGATACACTGATTATTCTCATCATTTACAACAATATAATATTTACAGCTCCAAGCTTAGGCACATTTATTACACTTGCATTTAGTATAGTTTTGCTGATGGCTTCAGCCCTTATTTCGGCTTCGGAAGTTGCTTTTTTTTCATTAGAACCTCAAACTCTTCAGGAACTTGAAGAAAGTGAGAAAAAACAGCATAAAAATGTTTTGCGATTGCTTAAAAACCCCCAAAAACTGCTTGCAACGATATTAATAGGGAATAATTTTGTAAATGTTGCAATTATTCTGTTGCTCACTTATGCTACGAGTACAGTAATGAACTTTGATGATGCACCTGTTCTTGGATTTATTTTTCAAACCATAGTTATCACATTTCTGCTATTGCTTGCAGGTGAAATTACGCCAAAAGTATATGCCACTCACTTTTCATTGAAAGTTGCAATTTTCACTGCCCCATTTTTAATTATCATTCAAGCATTATTACAGCCGTTTGTTAATTTATTAGTAGGTTCCACATCAACAGTCAACACTAAACTTGCTAAGCATACTCGTTCGAATATTTCCATTGATGAACTTTCACAGGCACTTGAACTCACTTCAGGAACTTCGGACGAGGATACTGAAATTCTCGAAGGCATTATTAAATTCGGAAATATTCAGGTAATAGATATTATGACTTCGAGAGTGGATATGGTTGATGTGGATATCAAGACAAGCTATAAAAAACTGCTCGATATAATTATTAAATGCGGCTATTCTCGTTTACCTGTTTACTCGGGAACGCACGACAATTTAAAAGGAATACTTTACAGCAAAGACCTCCTACCCCACCTCGACAAACCGGATTCTTTCCGTTGGCAAACTCTTATCAGGCCTGCTTATTATGTTCCCGAAACAAAAAAAATTGACGATTTGCTGAGCGAATTTCAAAAAAATAAAGTGCATTTGGCTATTGTGGTCGATGAGTATGGAGGTACTTCGGGACTAGTAACCCTCGAAGATATATTGGAAGAAATCGTAGGCGATATTAGCGATGAATATGACGAAGAAGAACAACTTTATACAAAAATTGATAATCACACGTTTATATTCGAAGCAAAAATTCAACTGAACGACTTTTTCAAGATTGATGAAATTGAAGAAAACGATTTCTCTAAAATAAGTGGTGAAGCTGAAACGCTTGCAGGACTTATTTTGGAGTTAAAAGGAGAAATTCCACGTAAAAATGAGCGAATCGATTATGGAAAATATGTTTTTGAAATTCAGGCAGTAGATAACCGACGTATAAAAAAAGTAAAACTGTTCATTAAGAGTAATCCTGATGAAGAAGATGAGTAAATTTATTTACCATTTTTTGATTTACAACTTACTATTATTTGCAAATTTTAAATTACCATTAAGTGTAATTCTGATTCTCCAATCTGAAAAAAACTTATCATAACGAGTTAAAATAAGGAGAAGTTTTTCAGGTTATTAACTGCACAAAATATGAAATACCAAACTCAAAATCCGAAATCCAAAATTCTAAACTTTCATTATCTTTTTGGTGGTATATATAAATCACTCTATTTAAAACATTTCTCATTGATCATCAAAAATACTCATAGTGTTAAATACATTTTATTGTTACTGATATTTGTGCTTCATGCTTGCGGAAAATCATACACACCAAAACCTTATGGCTATTTCAGAGTGGACTTACCTGAGAATTCGTATCATAATTTCAACTCAGATTTAACACCCTACAGTTTCGACATTTCAAACCTGGCAGAAGTTAACACAAACAAAGATGCAGAAAAAAAATTCTGGATTGATATTGTTTATCCGGGTTTGAATGCAACCATTTACTGCAGTTATTTCATTGTCAATCATAATTTGCAAGAATTGTCCGAAGATTCACGTAAATTCGTTTACGATCACAGTATAAAAGCCGATGGAATTTCAGAGAGAGTATATTCGAATGCAGAGGAGAAAGTTTACGGAATTCTTTACGAACTGAAAGGAAATACAGCTTCAAGTGCCCAATTTGTACTTACCGACAGTGTGAAGCATTTTTTGCGAGGGGCTTTATACTTCGAAAACGTACCCAATAAAGACTCCATTGCACCAATGGCTGATTTTGTTAAAAAAGATATTGAACGATTGATGGAAAGTTTCAGGTGGAAGAAATAATTACACATATCCAACACTCGAACGGAGGTGAAGTGCTGATTTTTGTAATGTCGGATAACATTTCGTTTCTGAAACAGCAAATTGAAAATTTCGACATTTATGCGAATGAATTTGAGTTACTTAAAACTGATAAACGTAAAATTGAATTTCTGAATGCACGCTTAGCCCTAAACCGGCTTTGTGAACGTTCAATTAAAATAAGTTACGACACTGAAGGCAAGCCGTTTTGCAAAGATAGAAGTATTTTTATCAGCATTTCGCACAGTAAGGAATTGATGGCTGTAGCAATTCATCCAACGAGGGAAACCGGCATCGATATAGAAATAATTTCGGATCGGATATTAAAAGTTCGGAATAAATTTCTCACTGAAAATGAGCAAAATGCAATTGGCGGCGATAATACGGTTTTAAATTTTCTAATCGCATGGTCGGCAAAGGAAGCGTTGTACAAAATTATAGGGAAAAATGCTGTAGATTTCAAGGAACAATTAAGAATATTTCCTTTCGAAAATGCGAATACAGGCATCATAAAAGTACTACACACTCCTGCAAACAAATTTTATTATCCTGAGTTCAAAATTTTTGATAAATTTGTAGTGGTTTATGCTAATGACTAAAATTTTTTAATTAAAGTAATTTCAAACAAAGCATCACTTGGTTGCAAAGAACAAATAGCAAAACATGAAAGATAATATTTACCGGACTATTACTGAGAACATATCAGCAGGAAAAAAAATGCTTGCAGTTTTGCTCGATCCCGACAAGTGCAAAGGAACTGTGCTGAATCCAATAATTTCGTCGCTTGAAAAAAATCCGCCTACTTTCGTTTTTGTTGGAGGCAGCCACACTATTGAATCGACCAATCTTCTGATTGAAAATCTGAAAAGTAAACTTAACACTCCCATTATTCAGTTTCCCGGCAATGCCTCGCAATTTTCGGGAAATGCCGATGCCTTACTCTTTTTATCCCTTATTTCAGGCAGAAATGCTGAATTTCTTATTGGTCAACACGTTTACTCGGCTATGGCAGTACGGAACTCCGGAATTGAAGTAATCCCGACAGCTTATATTTTAATCGATGGCGGGAAAAACACCTCGGTTCAGTATATGAGCAATACAAGTCCCATTCCGCACGATAAAAATGATATTGCAGTATCTACAGCTGTTGCCGGCGAACTTCTCGGACTAAAAATGGTGTATCTTGAAGCCGGTAGCGGCGCGCTCAATCCTGTTTCGGCTGCAATGATAAAAGCCGTACGTGAAATCCTAAATATTCCTCTGATTGTAGGAGGCGGTATCTCTTCGACAGAAAGTTTAAAATCAGCTTTCGATGCCGGCGCCGATTTGGTGGTTGTTGGAAATGCTTTTGAATCGGACTCGGAAAAAATAAACCGGTTTGTAGCGTTTACAAAAAACTACAAACCGGCTGTTAAGTTTTAAAGATAATTGATTACGTTTTATTCAAACGTTTTTCAAAATTTAATATTGTCCTTCAATTATCAGTTTTCCTTTTTCAGTAATGTTGCCATCGGATTTAATGAACCAAATAAAATAGTTCCCAAATGGAACTTTGGCAACAGTAACTTTATGTTGATTTTGAACCGGTAAATTACCCGTATAAATTATTTTGCCAACAACATCGGAAATTACCAACAAAGCATTTTCCGTTAATGAACTTTTTATAAAAAATTCTCCTTTGTTTGGATTCGGATAGAAAATCAAATCATTATCGCCCGAAAGATTTTTCAGTCCAACATTACTGTTTATTGTAACAGTATCGATGGTTGGCACACTCCAAAGCCCTTTCGAATCGCTAACCTGAACATACATTTTACGGTTTAACCCTCTGAAATTAGTTAAATCCACTGTTTCGTCGATGTTTCCTGATACAAATGGTGGAACTAACTCCGTTGTTACCATTTTTTCAAGCAAATTGTCGAACCAGTAACGATAAACAGTTGAAGCGTTTTGTGTAATTTTTCCTGCAGGAGTTATCGTCAGAAACGCTGTTAAAGGTTGGCTACTTAATCCCCTGGCATCCTTTAAAAGAAATGTGATTCTATGCAAACCCTGAGAAAGCTGACCGATTGCCAAATCGTTTATAAACAAAATGTGATTCTCTGGCGTAATTTCTCCCTGAATGACATCCTGATAATTATTGTCGAAAAAATAGCTGTACGATACAACTTTATTATCGGCAAATTGAGTGGCAGAAGTTTTGTAGAAAAATTTCGAAACAGGTACACTCCAATTTCCAATGTCGTCTTTCACTCTGATTGTCATATAATGAATGCCGTCCTTTAATTCAGAAGCATTAATATCCTGTAGAATATTTACCACTTTCCCTGTTTGGAGGTAAATAGTTTTAGCCAGTCGAGTTCTGTCGTTAAACCAATAATGCAATGAAGTTACTGCAGCACTTTGAGCCCCGTAGAAAAATGAAGAAATCGGCACACTTAAATTGTTTTTTTCGTCAATAGTCTGCAAATAAATTATATTAACTCCTTTGTTAAAATCCGGAGCATCAATTTGTATTGAAAGTAAACTGTTCGCTGACGGATTAATTTCAACAATTTTTGGTACTGTATCATAATTGAACCAGTATTTGTAACCGATTATTTTATTTTGAGCATTTATACATACCGCACAAAGGCTCAGTAAAACAAGATAGAATTTTCTCATATTCTTACTATTTTTCCTGTGCAGTTACTCCAATTTTAATATTTAATTTCTCGTGATTATCAGTTATGTTCGGGATATTCTTGTACCATATATGTAGATTCATTGGTACTGGGCCTTCTTTATAAGGATTATCACCACCGTAAATTCCACAATCGGTTCCATTTAATCCAACTCCTTTTGCTTTTGAATATGAACTTAAATGATAGTTATGTGTATACAGGAAATTTTCAAGTTTAACATTTACAAAGTTGGAATCATTATTTACGTTAAATTTGCAGTTAAAATAATTGTTAATACCTCCCTAGGTAATTAGCATAGTACAGTTTTCATAAGTGTTGGGGTAAACAGTTCCAGCTTCTACATAAGCGCTGTTAACTGTGTTGAAAATACAATTTGTAAATTTACACAAATTTACACCGGATGTAAAATAATTTAGATTGTAGGGTATTAAGAAAATACAATTTTTAAATTGAAAATTTCCATTTATGTAACTAATAGTACAATTAAAAATGCTGTTTTCAACTAGTACATCCTGTGTCATGCTTCCAATAAAAGTACTTCTTACTATACATTGGCGAATGTTTATATACCTTGCACCGCAAGTTGCACTACTGTTACTGGCAGCAAGTCTTATTGAACCGACATTACATCGGCTTATTAAAATATTTTTTGATTTTGCCTGCTCACAAGTTGTACCAATCTGAATTGCATTGTTTATAAAAATACCCTGTATGGTACTGTAATCAGAACCATTATTAAAAATTACGCTCCCGTTAATCACAGTTCGGCCTGTTGCTTTAGTAGAATCGGGATAATGCCCTCGCCAATAATGTTTAGTTGTTTAGAAATAATAATGTTATCTTCAGCAAAAATTCCACCCGGAATGTAAACATAATCGCCATTCTGTGGAGCTGCTACGGTGGGTTAAGCGCTTGTTTTAGAAGCACCTTGCACTACAACAACCTGTTGAGCATTAACTCCAACTATTGTAAATAATATAAATAAAATCAATACATGTGATTTCATAAGTTTTAAAATTTAAAAGTGAATAAATAATTGACTTTGACACACTTTTTATAAATACCAGTAATAAACATAACATTATGATTTAAAATTAGTTTGTTTTTTTCAAATGTTTTTTAATAGTTATAAAGCGTCTTTTAAAAAAGCAACATTCAAGTTTAAACTAAATCTTTCTCCAATCTGACAGATTATTACTCTTTTATTTGTTTTAATAGAATTAATTTTGTCATTCAAAAAAGATACAGAATATGATGTACAAAATTATTTGTTCCGTTTTTTTTATAGCTTCTCTGTCAGTACAGAGTGCAACACCTAAAGCCATAAAAGTTTCAGTTACTTACCCGAATGTTTCTGCTTATGTTATGGGTACAGGTGAACAGCTTTCAGGGCAGCAGTTTCAAACTGATGGTATTATTACTTACAAAGGTTATCAATATACCGTTTATTATAATAAGACACGCAATGTATGTATCGCTCGCCGGAAAATGCCTGTCGGAGTTTGGCAGGAAGTTGTATTATCATACAAAAACTCTGTTGATGATGCTCACAACGTAATAACAATCGGTATAAGTCCAAATGATGGACGCATTCACCTTGCTTACGATCACCACAACGATGATCTTCATTATTGTTATTCCATTGCTGGTTCAGCCAACAATCCTGATGAAATGCCATGGCAGACATCCTCTTTTTCGGCAACTACCAATATTATGGACAAAGCTGTGCCAAATGTAACATATCCGCGTTTTATTGCTAAACCCGATGGCAATCTGTTGTTCGAATGTCGATTCCGATGGAGTGGTTACGGCGACAGTTATCTGCGAGAATACAATGCAGATACTCAAAAATGGAGTCTTATTGGAAGATATGTGCAGGGTGAAGATGTAACACCCGATGCCTGTGCCTATATCAATGGCATGACTTATGATAAATTCGGAAAATTACATGTTACATGGTGTTGGCGTGATGATTATGGCGGTGGAAGTAACCATGATTTTTATTATGCTTACAGCGCTGACCACGGTCGTACATGGAAAGATACTTTTGGCGATACCAAAGCATCTTCGGATGTGATGGATCCAGTTGAAGACAAGGTTACGCGTAATGCGCTCGGTCAGACAAAAAAAACATATCAAATTGAAGCAATACCCTATAACAGAGGATATATCAATCAGGAAACGCAGGATGTGGATTCGCGTGGACGTATTCATGCTGTAAATTCACATATTCCGGATGGACAGGCTGACGACTCTAACTGGGCAAATTCACGTACAAAATCACGTTTGTATCATCGTTTTCGCAAAGAGGATGGAACCTGGGTAAAGAGACTTGTGACAGTAAACGGAGTTTCCGTTAATTCAATTCGTCGTGTAAATCTTGCCATCGATAGTTATGATAACGCTTATATTGTAGCTAACGGTTATGGAGTTTTAATGGCTTCGCCAGATGATGATTACGCTGTATGGACATTATTATCGGAAGATGGAAAAACCGGTTTTTATTCAGAACCATTAACTGACAGACCTTTGTTGCGCGAAAATGGCGTTTTATCGTTTGTTTATTTAAGTGCCGATGGGAAAATTACAGTTTTCGATTATCTTACAAAAAATCCTAATACCCCAATTGGAACAGGATTAAAAGCACAATATTATTCAAATGAAAATTTTACCGGATTAATAAGTGAAGAAATTGTACCTAAACCCGATCAAAGCGCAGTTCCTGCCGGAACAAAAAGCATCCGTTGGTCAGGCGCTTTCGAAACCATTGAAGGTGAAAAATACTCACTCTATTTGAATACTTCCGCACGCACTGATATTTATGTTAACGACAAATTGCAAAAAATAATAACCAAAACCGATACATCACAAGAATATGTCATAGATTTTTCATTGATAGCATCGCACAAAAATAATATTGTAATTGAATCTGTAAGTGCCACGCCAATCACTTTGTCATGGTCGAGTGCTTCCACTCCAAAACAAATTATTCCGTCAACATCGCTTTATCCACAAAAACCAAATGATGCTCCTGAAGCAACCATTCCTCCGGCTTTACCAACCAAAAAAGAATTGAGCGAGTTGATTATGGAAAGTAATAAAAATATCAATAGCTCATCGCAGAATATAACAGTTTTAACGCCATTCAATCCTGTTAAAGATTTTAGTGTAGAAGTGAAAGCAAAAATAAACTCAGTTGATGGAAGAGGACTTGACATTGAAGCGCGAACTGCAAGCGGTAAAGGTTTCCGTATTTCGTTAGATAAAACTTCGGCAAATTTTACCGCTCCTTTAGCTTCTTCAAATGAAATTTCTCCGGCTGATAATTCATCCGAACAAACTTACAGAATTGCTGTAAAAGATGATAAAGTTCATGTTTATAGAGGACTGCAATTTTTAGGAACACGAGATGCTGTTTTTATTAAAGATATTAAAACAGATGGCACCGAAACTGATGTAAGTGGAACTTACGGGGCCAATACTATGTCGAACTGGGCAGGACCTTCAGGAACAGGAACAGCTACGCCAACAACTTATGGTTGGAGCGCTTCAGTTACAGTACCCTGGAATACAGCAGGAGGAGGAAGTGGGGTAAGGTACGAAAGTGTGAATCATGCAATGGAAGGGGGCGGAACTTACAGCGGACGACTTATGACCATTCGTTGGGATGGAAGTTCAATATCCACAGCCACTTATTTTTATCCTGTAACGCTCGAAGCAAATAAAACCTATGAATTTTCATTTTTATATGAATATTGGTCCAATGCTACAACGGCACAAACTATGACCGTTGGAGTAAGTAAAACAGCTTCTGCTACAGGAATTTTCGATAATAAACAATTTGTAACTTCAACTACAGCCCAAACATTACGCTCCGGAACTTTTCTGTTCAGTTCGCAGGAAGCGGGAACTTATTATATAACTTTCGCCGGAACCTGGGCTATGTACGGAATTGGCAAACTTGAGGTAAAAAGTCTGGCTTATGAGAACCGTTTGCAGTTCGGTAAAAATTATCCGGGTGGAAATTTGAATGCCGATGTTTATTATGTAAGTTTTCAGGATGGAGCTTATGCGCCGACCGTAGATGAAATGGTGGTTGCACCCAACTTGCCTGAAAAAGTTGTTTTGCCTCTTGAAATACAAAATCAATTGACTATAAATACATTAAATGAAGAAAAGAATATCAGTACGCTTGAATTTAATCCTTCCGGCGACTATTCAGTAGAAATTGCAGCCAAAGTAAATGCTGCGGATGGTCGCGGTTTGGATGTTGAGGTTCGCAACGGAACGGGTAACGGTTTCAGAACTTCACTTTCACCCGTATCATTTCGCTGGGCTTCACCTTTTACAAATATCCGACAAATAACTTCCGTAACAAACGAAAGACAAGTAATTCGATATGCTGTTCAAAATGATAAGGTACATCTGTATCGAAATGGGACTTTTGTAGAAACATTTAATGTTTCACAAATAGGGAACATGGATGCTGCGGGAACTACTGAACTTGCAATAAATAATGTAAAGCCTATAAATTTTTATGATGGAGTGAATAAAATAGCAAACGCTGATTTTAAAAACGATGCGCACAATGCAGCGCCAACAGGTTGGATTTCGGACAAAACCATGGGAACTTCGCCAAATCCGCGTGTTCAGGAAAAAAGTCAAACCACTGAATTATCAGCCTATCCCGATGGTAAAAAAGCCTTTATGTTTCGTTTCGATGCAAGCGGTGGAACTTATTATGCTTATCCTGTAACTTTAAAAACAAATAAATGGCATGAGTATTCATTCGACTTGATTACCTGGGGCGAAAATCAAAGCAAAGAATTTGATGTGGTAATAGCTACAGTTGCGGATGGTTCATCGGGTATTATTGCCACCCAAACAGTTCAAACTCCTGCCGTAAGAGCAACCGGAGAACGTAAAGTAGTACGCTTTTTTACCGCAACCGATTTGGCGGTTGAGCAATTGCAGTATTACCTTATATTCAAAAAGGCAACGACTTTCGGAACTACTGCCGTAACCGATTTGTATCTTAAAGAAGGTGGACTAAATCAAATTCTTTTCGGTAAAAATTACACTTCAGGAAGTTTAAATGCCGATATCGATTATATTAAAGTTGATTATACCGGCGCTTTTGCCCCCTCGAAAAATACTTCATCGGTTCAGGATAAAAAAATAAATGCTACTCAAATTTTTTGTGTAAACCAACAACTTCATATCAGAGATGTTAAAACAGGAACAGCAATAACCATTTTTGATTTATCGGGTCGAAAAATTATCGAAATTAATGCATATTCAGATTGTTTCAACACTGCACTTAACCCCGGAATTTACATAGTAAATATCGGAAGCGAAGTTAAAAAAGTCGCAGTATTTTAATGCTTTAACAGTTTGAAACTTTTTTTATTAATTGATTGCTTTTGAATTTATAAAAAATCAAATAGATATTAAATATTTAAGTTCAGATTGAGTGTGGCATATATTTTGAAGTGAATACAATAGTTTAGTAAAGTTGTAAAAAAGATTGTTTTGAACATTAGTTTTTTAAGTTTAGATAGATTGTTTTTCTGTTAGTCAAAGTCGGGTATTGTTTCCCGACTTTTTTTTGTACTTAATTTTTAAGAAATACTCTAAAAAAAAAATGAATGAATTTTTGTATAATTGTGCTTATTGTCAGATATATAGCTCTTTAAAATAAATCTAAGGGATGTTCACAGTCAATAATTAACCGGTTTATTTTAATTATCTTTGCACCGTTTTAGTTAAAAACAACCTGAAATAAAGTCAGGCAATGTCAATTTAAAAATTTCCAAGAATTTGAACATATAAACTGAAAATTGTTTTTAATTTCAGTTTAAAATATTAGAAAACACTTATGAAGAAGATTGTATTATTTTCAGTTTGTTTGATAGCCGGATTATTGCTTTCGCAGTTCATGCCTGAAATAACCGGAGAATCCTATTACGGATTTCGTTTTGTAAACGGACTTTTACTGTCAGTGGCGCTTTCATTCATAATGATAAATGTGGGGCGTGAGTTTGAACTTGAAAAAAATAAAATGCGTAGTTACGGTACCGATTATTTAGTTGCCATGATTACCGCAGCGGCACCATGGTTAATGGTTGCATTTTACTATATGTGGCTAATGCCCGAAGGTTATTTCTGGGATTGGGATTCCTGGAAATCGAATTTATTGCTTAGTCGATTTGCAGCACCAACTTCTGCAGGTATATTATTTACAATGCTTGCTGCGATTGGTCTAAAGAAGAGTTGGTTTTACAAAAAAATTCAGACCCTTGCCATTTTTGACGATTTGGATACTATATTACTAATGATTCCTCTTCAAATAATTATGGTTGGACTTCATTGGGAATTGCACATTGTATTAGTGGTAGTTTTCCTGCTGTTATGGATAGGATGGAAATGGATAAACTCACTCAACCTCCCACAAAAATGGTATCATATACTTGGTTATGCTGTGGTGGTAGTCGGAATCAGTGAATTTATTTATCGTACATCATTATTTATTTCCGAAAAAGGTGTGCATATCGAAGTACTTTTACCTGCATTTATTCTCGGAATGATTATTAAAACCAATCATCATGAAAGAAAAATTGATATTAATGCAGCTTCCATCATATCATATATTTTTATGTTTCTGGTAGGTTTAAGTATGCCTGTGTTCTTTGGTCAAATGAATGGAATGTCCGAAAGCTCTAACGGACAAGTTATGCCATACATGACGTGGGGTGAAATTGCAATACATGTAGTAGTGGTTTCGGCACTTTCAAATCTTGGCAAGATGGTACCTATGTTTTTTTATCGCGAAAGAAGTATGCGTGAGCGTCTGGCGCTCTCAATTGGTATGTTCACCCGTGGAGAAGTAGGAGCAGGTATTATTTTTATTGCCATTGGGTATAATATTGGAGGTCCACTGCTTGCTATTTCAATTTTAACAATTGTATTGAATCTTATTCTTACAGGTTTCTTTATATTGATAGTGAAAAGATTAATGCTTAAATGCGTAGCGTGTGGTGAAGAGGAAATTGATACTAATGAAGAAGAACTGCATCAAACCCATTGATCAAGAACATTAAACCCAGGTTTTATCAACATAAATTTATATATCATGAAATTACATTTTTATATTCCTTTTTTGCTTATCGTTTTAGCAAGTTGTAATAGTAACAAATTTACTATTGAAGGTGTTGTAAAAGATGCTCAAGGCGATATTCTCTATTTTGAACATACCGGTCTGCTAAAAATTACTTTAATGGATTCGGTAAAACTAGGTTCGAAAGGGAAATTCAGATTCTCTGCGAAAAAGCCTGATTATCCTGATTTTTATCGCCTGCGTTTGGATAACAAGTTTATCAATTTCGCTGTAGATTCAACTGAAAATATTTTAATCGAAGCTGCTAAAGAGAGTTTTTCCACCGATTACAAAATTGAAGGTTCAATTGAAAGCAACCAGATTAAAGATTTACGACTTTCAGTAATCCAAATTCAACGTAAAGCCAATCAGTTAAAGGAGGGGATGACATTAGAAGAGCGAAATTCATTAATTGCTGATATCGAGGCAAATATACAAATTCACAAAGAAAAAGCCCGTAAAATAATACTTCAAAATCCTCGCTCAACTGCAGCTTATTTTGCTATTTATCAGCAAGTTAATAATGCCTATATTTTTTCACCTTTCGAAAGTGATGATAAACCTTTTTGTGCAGCAGTGGCAACCTCGTGGAATACTTATATGCCTGATTATGAACGAACCAAAAATTTGTATAATTGGGTGATGGATGCTATAAAAGCAGAAAGACAAGAGAAGCAAAGACAGGCATGGCGCGATGTAATTGAAAGTGAAGGGAAAGGTTATATCGATATAGAATTGAACGATAAAAATGGTATCAGTCAGCGTCTTTCTGCCCTGGAAGGAAAAGTTATACTGGTGGATTTCTCAGTTTATGAAAGTGATAAAAGTGTACCTTACACTTTCGAATTACGCGAGCTTTATAATAAATATCATACTAAAGGGCTTGAGATATATCAGGTTTCTATTGACCGAAATAAAATCCTTTGGGAAAGTTCTGTAGAAAATATTCCATGGATTTGTGTACGTGACGAATCAGGTGTTTTTGCCAGAAATTATAATGTGTTAAATTTGCCAACCATTTTCCTGATAAACCGTAAAGGTGATATTGTAGGTAGATTTTTTGACTTTAAAGAAATTGACAAAGAAATTCAAAAGTTGCTGTAATTTCCCGAAAGAAACTATGTTCTAAATGGCTCATTACATCGGGTAGAGCAATTTCCAAATCGCCATTTCATTGATTTCTATTAACTGAAATTTCATGCATAATTTCATAAAGCATACTGCACTGACGCTTGGTTTCGATGCTTGTGGTATTGCAGCAGCTAGGGAGCTAACTGCTGATAAAGCGTATATGAAAACCTGGCTCGAAAATGGGATGTATGGCGATATGCTTTATTTGGTAAGAAATTTTGAAAAAAGATTTAATCCTGCTCTTATGGTTCCGGGATGTAAATCCGTTATTGTTACGCTTACCAATTACTTTACAGTTGAAAAACAACCACCCGGAGCTCCCAAAATTGCACGTTATGCGTGGCCTGAGGTTGATTATCATATTACAATCAAACAAAAACTCCATCGACTGGAAAAAGCTATACGTGAAGAATACGGCGATGATTGTTTTAACGATGAAGTACAACATTTATTTGTCGATTCTGCTCCATTCGCCGAAAAATCATTTGCTCAACAAGCCGGATTAGGTTGGATCGGTAAAAATAAATTGCTGATTTCACCAGTTTTAGGTTCGTTTTGTTATATTGGTGTATTGCTTATCAATAAAGAAATGACTTATGATAAGCCTATGGAAAACCGATGTGGAAGCTGTACCCGATGTATTCAAACCTGTCCAACCAAAGCCCTTAATTATGGAGTGTTAGATGCACGCAGTTGTATTTCTTACTTTACACTTGAAACCAAAAGTAAAATATCTGAAACTTCAAAACTAAATCTCTCAGGTTATGTGAAAGGTTGCGATATTTGTGCCGAAATTTGTCCGTGGAACATTAAACATTCCAAACAACACGTTCACAAAGAATTAAATCCCACTCCGGAAATATTTGAATGGACTAAACAGGACTGGAAACTGCTTACAAAAGAAAGATTTAATAAAGTATTCAGCAAGTCTGCTGTCAGAAGAGGTGGATTTGAAAGATTAAAAGAATTAATGTGAAAACTCTAGAACCTCTATGATAAAGAAGATAGCAGTTACATTTCAGATTTATTCCGAAATCAAAAAGGATTGTATTGGATCTAAAAAATATAAAATTCCGGTTTTATGCTTATTGCTTAATGAATTTTTGAAAAACAGTTTTATTCCCCTCCATTGAAACTTCGGCAAAGTAAATACCTGCTGGCAATTTCGTAATATCAATAACGTTTTTGAAATCGGTTATTTGTGTTTTTATCAAATTCTTTCCTACAATATCATAAATGTTTATAAAGGATTTTGAAGGATTTAATTTTTCAACTTCAATTTCAATAAAATCATTTGCCGGGTTTGGATAAATGTTTACTTTTGATTCTGTAAAACTTTTTACGTTGGTATTCATCCATTTTTCTTTCAATGCCTGCATTTCTACAGCTGTTATAGGAATAATCGTTCCGTGACGGGGTGAAAAGTCGAATGAATTTCCGCTAATAACCGTAAAGTTTTCGAGATCAGAGCTTTTTGTGAATTCATAATATCCGGAGGTATAAACATCGTACATTAGGATATATTCGTCAGTATTGTACAACCGAAAAACACAGCCACCTTCCACAGCATTTGCATTCTGATCCAGGTATTTATCTAATAAAACATACCCCGCTGTAAGTTTGTCCGAAACTGCTTTTTTAATACCGTTGCCCGAACCTTCGGTTTTAAAAAAGAGATGAAATTGACCATCTTTTTCAATAATGTCGCCATCGATACAAGCAGTACCTGCTGGGTTAAAAAAGAGTTGTTTTGGAACCGTTTCGAGTTTTGTGAAATCATCGTTGGTATAGCTGTAATAAATTTTATCGTAGTCTGACGAACCCTTACGCATGGAGAAGTAAACCATGAATTTTCCATTTTTAGGGTCGTAAATAGTTTGAGGCGCCCAAACTCTGTCAACATCGGCAAATTCAGCAGGAAACTCAGTGGGAATGTTTATTTTTGCTGATGTCCACGTTATTAAGTCTCGTGATTTTAATAATACAATTCCTCTATTTGAATTCCACCCATTGGCAGAAACCATATCGGTTACTACCATATAAAACCACCCATTTTCATCACGTAAAATATGCGGATCGCGAACACCGCCGGTATTACTTATGGTTGCTGAGGAGATAACAGGTTGGTTGTTATTCAGAGCTGTATATACCAGACCATCGTCACTGATGGCAAAACGAATGGCTTCCTGACTTTTTGAATTTCCTGTAAAATAGGTAAACAAATAACCTGCAAATCCTTCATCTTCTGCAATGTAGATATCAAAATATTTTTTAACTGACACTATACCTTTTGTAATCGTGGCTGTTAAGGTAATTTTTTGTTTTCCTGTTCCTTTTGCGGGTCGGGAAACGATATTACCTGAATTGGATAAAAATTTTGTATCGGATGAATTCCATATAATAGTGGCACCTTCTATTCCGGTTGTAGGCAAATTTAAGGACGAACGTAAATTATGAATATTACCAGTAATTACTAAATTGGCTGAATCGGCTTTCACACTTTGTAAATCGGAATATTGCGCTAAAATAGTAACCTGATATTGTTTGGTTTTTGTTACAAAACCTTTTGTAAAAGTGGCGGTAAGTGTAGCAGTGGCATCAGGAAAACCTTTTAACGGACGAGTTATTATGCCGCTGTTACTTAAATAACTTTGATTCGAACTTGACCAGTTTATTGCAACTTCATTATCGTAATTGTCAGGTAATGAAATGTTTGTTGTGATATTAAGAAAATTTATTTTTGAAGTGAAATTAATAGCACTGTCAACCAAACTATTAAATGTGAGCGTGTCAAGCTTCTGTCTGTCGTTGCCAAGTGTCGAAATCATGTTGTTGGACAAAGCTGCGTTGTAAATTCTGAAATCGGCATAACGGCAATTATTCATGTATTGGTCTCCGGCATAACTTGAACGTGCTAAATAGTTGAATGAAGTTGTGCCGAGTGAGGCAGGATTTAAACTTATCGAACCCGTTTTACGTGAAATACCATCAATAAAAATCTCACCGTTTGAACCTTCCTGCCTGTAAACAATATGATGCCATGCGCCTTTTTCAGATGCTGAATTTATATTAATTTGTCGTTCGGCGGAGTAATTGGTGAGTGAAATGGCATAACGCGAATTTTTTGCAGAATAAAACATACAACCGATGGGTGATGTAAGAATATTCTCTGCATTTGAAAAACACCAAACAAAATTACCGTTTGCGCTTAAATTCAGCGAAGGATGAATATAAAGATACGTACTTATGGTGAAGCTGTTCAGGCTTTTTATCAGGTTTCCGGTTTTTGTTCCCATATCAAGGTAGCCTGAATTTCCCCCTGTTTCAAGTATCCCGTAGCTTCCAAGTTTAGTTAGTTTTGCTGTTGCTTTCAATAAGCCCGAAAAGTTATTCCCACTAATATCTTCTATTGAATCTGTATTCTGTTTATACTGAAACTTATAATGTAATTGTGGTAATTGAGCGTAGGAAGTGTGAAATATTATTAGCAAAGAAAATATTGAAAAAATCTTTTTCGAAAAATTCATTA
>CAZDSY010000035.1:15480-24514 GCA_964508285.1 uncultured Paludibacter sp. | reverse complement strand
ATCTTTGAACCGATAAACAACTAAGTTGCTTTCAACGTTAACAGTATCTGTGTTGTGATTTGCTTTCAGAAAATTGTATCTTTGAACCGATAAACAACTAAGATTCTGCCAACGCTATAGCAGCCAACGTTGTGATTTGCTTTCAGAAAATTGTATCTTTGAACCGATAAACAACTTACTGCCGTATCGAATAATTTGTTTCGCTGTTGTGATTTGCTTTCAGAAAATTGTATCTTTGAACCGATAAACAACCTGTCGGTTTTTGTCCTGTTAAAGAAATAGTTGTGATTTGCTTTCAGAAAATTGTATCTTTGAACCGATAAACAACACGATATGTGTAATGCGAAGAAAATCAGTTGTTTATAGGTTTTGTTAGAAATTAAAAATCCGGTTGTTTATCGATAAAAATCCCGCCATGCGAGCGGGATTTTTGTTTGTAATATAAATTAAGAGGATGGAGATAAAGTTTTTAAATTCAATTTCACCGGGAATTCACTTTTCTAAAAAAGTTCCAGTTGTTGTACCGGTGCTGCAACCGATTTTATTTTTTTACCTTGAAACAATTCCATTTGTCCGAATTGTTTGTCGGTGATACATAGTATGCCTATTAATCCTGCTTCGGGTAGTATTTTTTTTACCCGATTGATGTGTACTTGTGCGTTTTCCATGCTTGGACAATGCCGCAGGTAAATAGAAAACTGAAACATGGTAAATCCATCGTCGATGAGCTTCTTTCGGAAATCGGTATATGCTTTCCGTTCCTTTTTGGTTTCGGTAGGTAAATCGAATAATACAAGTACCCACATGATACGATATTCGCTAAAACGGTTCAAAATAATTACGAAGTAATAATTACGAATTACGAAATTGATGATTGCTTTTCTTTTAATTTTTTTTGAATTGAACCAATTATTCGTAGTAGCTCTTCGCAATCGGACAATATCGATATAACTTCACTCTCATTTAGCATATCTGAATCATGCAATAATCTTAGCCAATAATGAGTTTCTCTTGCTTCTTTGTATGCAATACTTAATTTTGAAAGAAAATCTTTGTTTGACTGAGCACCGATAGCTTCTTCAATATTTGCACCAATGGAAGTTCCACTTCTTAGTATTTGTTTTGACAAAACAAATTCTTTCTTGTCTTCGCACAAATAACGTTATAGTTTTATTGTACGAAGAACATAAACATACGATTTCAATTGTATCAGATTGTCAGTTTTCATGCATTTATTGATATTAATATTTTTATTTACATTAGAACAACAACAGATTAAAATTCATAATTCATAATTCGTAATTATTCAAACCCCGGAAAGGCTAATTTTCTCACTTCTCCCTGAAAACATTTTGCCAAACTTGCTGTGGTTAATATAGCCGCATTCATAAGTGGACTGCGTTGTCCGTTAATATTTACATCCATAACAGGAATGGATAACAATTTCGATTTTAATGCTTTGTCCAATTCAATTTTTTCAGGATTTTTTCCTCTTTCAAGTTCTGTATCCACCAGTTCAATCACCAGTTTATCCACAAAGGGACGATAAGGTTCCATAATATCATCAGCCAAACAATAGGCGTTGTATCGGTTGTGATGATGAATGCCGTGCGTGGGCAGTAAACCACTTCCCACTAAAGCACGTGCCACAATTGCCCGCAAAATGGCATAACCATAATTCAGCAAATTGTTGGGAGGTATTCCCTCTCTACTGCGACGAAAATTGGGTATCATCGGAAAAAGGTTTGACCAGTAATAGGCGGCGGCACGACCTTCGAGGTTGTCGGTGTCGCCGCTTTTTACATCATTCGCCCATTTGCGCATATTTTTTACCGTTTCTCCACGCGTGTTTTCCAGTACAAAAGCCTGATTTAATATTTTTGCCTGTACGGTTTGTTGCCATAGCTGTTTGCGCAAAGGTGCTGACGATTCAATTTGATATTGAAACCGTTCGCTTTGCACTGTATTGCCGCTGAGCGGCAGCAATAAACCCACAGGCATACGTGCACTGTCGCAGGTGATAACGGCGGTATTATTTGCCAAAAGTGCCTCGAGCAATCCGTGTGTAATGGTGATTTGCTTATGATCGAGTACTACAATCCCTATATCCTCGATTGGGATGGTTACTTGCGCTTCCTTTTTAAAACTTTCGGGCAAATCATCGTTTTTCACCACTTCCGGCAAATGAATTACCAACTGCGCATTGCGCATACTCAAATACGCAGGATTGCCGAAATAAAGCGTGCGTTTTATCATAGTATTGATTAAAAAAGTTTACTTTTCCAATGTTTAATCAACTTGTGAAACTAAGTAGAAGTAGAAAGCATACGACTTTTATATATACTTTCGAATGCAAATCAGTATTCACCAACCGAAACAATTTGGCCTATATGATTTACTCTAACTTTTACTGCATTTTTTATTCCAGTTATACTTATTCTTAACCATGTAATCCCTTTTAAATTGTTTTGGTTATCAACATTAGTCTCTAAATGATGTCTAAAAAAATAATCTTTAGTTGCAATTTTTTGAACTCTAAACAAATTGGGACTAATTAAATGATAATTATCAGGATTAAGAAGATCGATTTCTTTGGGATTAAAAGTAATGACTTCTTCTTGGGTAATTTCACCTGTTTCTTCATTTATTTTTTCTTTTTTTTCTATTCTTGGAAAAACGAAATATTCATTTTGCTTCATGCTGAACAGGAATTGCCAGCCTTCAGAGGCTTTATAATTTTTATCAATAATCGGAAGACCGGAATTTCGGCGAGCTACAGCTTCATAAAATGAAACTACGTTTTCTTGTAGTTCATATTTCGGATTATTATCTTCATCAAGCACAGCTTCACCGTCTTTATCTAAAACCGGTACACGATAAATGGCTACATGGTGGTTATTGCTTGTGCTCACAAAATCAACCGGTTGTAACATACCATCTTTGTCGAGAATAAGCTTTCCATCTTTATCACGCAAATTATGCAATGGCTCTGCATTGCTTACCCCCGATATTGTAACTCTTTTTATACAAATTCCTTTTTCTTTATTCAGCCAAATCGGATTTTCGTCTAAATTGGAGAATGCTTGTTTGGCATTACCGTTGAACTCTTTTAAACGGGCTTCCAATATTTCTCTAATCCTTTTATCAATGATTTTTTCTATTTTCAGATCGGGAGAAATATCTTTTCGAATGGTATAAACCGTTTCAAAGCTCACTGTTTTTACCTTTTCGGGAACTTTTTTTGAATGCGTTTCATTAAGCCAAATTGGCTTTTTTGATAATGCGTTTGCACCTGTAAATGCTTTTTGGGGATTATTTCCAAATTCTTTAAGACGCATTAAAAGAGCATTTCTGTATACGGGATTGGTAATAGTGGCTATTTTTAAAGCATCAAATTTTGCATTTATAGTTTCCTCTTTCACAACTGATTGTTTCTGACTTCCATACAGAGTTTCGTTATGTAATTGTCCACGTGGGGTAAGTTGCACTTTTTTATTTACTCCTCCTGATTTTTTAGTGATATTGATGTTTTGCGTTACAACTTTATTTTTTGCTTTTATAGATATTAATGTATTTTCCAAATGTTTTTTAGCCTCGGCTCTGAATTCGTCCAAATCAAATGGTGGTTTGAAAAGCAATTTGTTTTTACTATTTCGATAAAGTTCTTTTTGTTCAATGCCGTAAATACTTGAACTTCTATCATTTCGAGCATTCAGATTGTTGAGATACTGAATAATATTGTGTTTTGTAAATGCTACAGTAAGGGCATCCATAGCATGATGACGGTGATCATTCCGTTTTGTCCAATCTTTAATTCTTCGTATTCTATACCCTTCTTCATTTGCAAATTCTTCAGTTAGACCAAGATTTTTGTATTTTTCCCAATTCAGCTCTTTCATTACATCAATTAATTGCCAATCTTCTCTAAGTCGATCTGTTACACTGCCTGAAGTTGAAACCACAAACTTAACAAGATCTCCCAACATGGTTTTAGCATATTTGGCAATATATTGAGTGTCTCTTATATCTCGTTCTATAAATCCATCAGGTATATCTTTCTCATGCATTTTAAGTTTATTGTATTTGGCACGTTTTATAACACCTTTATTATGCAAATCTTCTATACGGTTTAAAAAAGCATCTAAACTGTTTTCGTTTCCAGTTTCTCCATATTTCATTTTGATAAAATCAATCGCCGTCATATTTCCCTTTTCAATGTTGATACTTCGTAATTCCAAAGTTTTGTTTGAAAAACTATCATCAAAAAGGCGTGATTGTGGGATTATATGCTCAATGTCAAAATCGCCGTTAAATAATGCTGTTGGGGAAATATAGGTGTTTGAATATAATGTTTTGTACCCGTTATCCTTTAGTTCTTCATACAGTTTGTAACGAATTATATCATTACGGCTTATATACGAAAAATTAAAAGGTGATTTTGACAGAATATCCTTGTATTGTTCATGCAGTTTGGTCGTTTCTGCAATTGATTTGGTTAATTCTTCGCGTTCTTTTGCACTTTTTTTCAACTCACGTGCCAACTCTATCCGTATTTCATCAGGTTTTCCGTAGGTGTCAATAATTATATTAACAACATTAATCATTTGGTTCAGTATTTTCTCAACCACGGGATTACGCAATGAATTCTTAGGTAAATTTTCGAGCCGGTTTTTGTAAATCTTATTTTCAAGTTCTTCGCTTGTAAGTGAACTTGCTGAATGTCTGTATCCTGCATATTCGCATGCTACATTATATTTGTTTCCTGCCTTAAGATAAGGTAAAATCTTACAAATTGCTTTAGTAGAGAGACTTCCGTATTCATCCTGAAAGGTGATGTTAGAAAGAATAGTAGCATATTCTTTATCAAAACCATAGCGTTTGGTTATTTTATTAATCAGGTTTTCATTGCCGGTTTTTGAATTATCTCCTTGGAAAGAATAAAGCAAATGCCACAATTGATACATAGGTTGCTTTTCAAATTCTTCATCTGGATTGAAATTTAAAATATCTGGATTAAAATTTAATCCTTGGAAAATTTCTTTCAGTGAGTTTAAA
Source organism: uncultured Paludibacter sp. (assembly GCA_964508285.1). Lineage (GTDB taxonomy): Bacteria > Bacteroidota > Bacteroidia > Bacteroidales > Paludibacteraceae > Paludibacter. The sequence continues at coordinate 19,459 of CAZDSY010000035.1, read as the reverse complement.
ATTTCGGATGATGTCAGATTATCATAATCAATTTTGTGTCCGCTCAATTCAATAATACGCTTGTATGCATCAAAAAACGTAGCTTGTGTTAAATTTCCTTGAATAGATGGGAAATTCAAATCCAGTTCTTTCGGATTGTTGAAAAGTAATTTCAGAATCTCAGCTTTTTTTAATTCTTTTTTTATGGAAAGTTCAGCTGCTAAAAGTTCTTTTTCTTCTTGGTAAAGTTCTCGTCGTCCTTCGTATTCGAGTGGATCTTCTTTCCCACTATGTATTGTAGCACCTTTTTGTTTCTTTGCTTTATTACCTTTGCTAAAAACTTCAATATCATTCAATTTTTGCCAAATCTTGAATTCCTGAAACAAAGGCGATGACCTTGGAATAACACGACTGCCTACAGTTTTTATTTTCTTTTTTCCCTCAATTTCTACTTCAATTTTTCGACTTTCAAATTCACAAAAACTAATCAACCCTTTTTGGCTTTTCAGTGGTCGCTGATAGAAGATTACTACATCTCGAATCTCGCGTTTTAATTCTTCAGTGAGTTCTTTATGAAATTTTGATTGCGTTTCCCAAATGGCATTGAATTCATCCAAATAATCCTGACGATAGAAAACCATATTTCGCAAACTTGCATTCGGGTTTTTATTCAAAACCTCCATTTGGTATTCACCAACAGTTTGTTTGTTGAAAAAAAGTTCTTTGCTTCTGTCGCTGATTGCACCCAAATAACCGCTTGAACTATTCAACTGAATATTGATTTGTTGCAATACAATAACCAGCTGTTCCAATTCTAACTTTTCCGATAAACCTTTTGCACGCCATTCAAAATTTTCAATTTTTTGTTCTGCTATACTACCTTGTCTTTTAGTGCCCACTAATTCAAATCCATTTTCTTTCAGAGCTTTAGCACATATAGCCCAAACCGCATCACGCTTTTTACCGCGAAGTTCTTCTTTTAATTCTATTGAAAGATAATCAGGATAATATTCAAGTTGTTTATCAAAAACTTTTTCAAATTCTCTTTGTAGATCAGAACGATAAAAGTCGGGCAGTGTTTTTTTTCCGGCTTTTAGTAGTTCTAAACAATATTGTCCGGGCGTTAAGTTTTCATTGTACAACTTTTTCGCGACTTCCATTCCGTCAATTAAAACTCCATCTTCAGTGTCTTTTGCTTTACGACTGCTTTTATAGCCGCGTTTTTTGTTAATCATTAAAAGAACACGTGCAATTTGTTCGAGCGTAATTTCTTCTTTTACAGCCTTTGCCCGTAACCTATATGTTTCAAAAGTAGTATAATTTCCGTTTTCTGATAAAATAGTTTCATCATTAATAAAACCATTTTCTTTTAAGATTTCTATAAGGTTTTCACGACGAAGTTTATATCGTTGTAAATTGCGACGCATACTCCTTTTAAGTGTACGATCAGCATTTGTTGTTATACTTTTACCTTTTTCAAAGTTTTGTTGTTCATTAACTGTGAGAGGAATTACTCTAACTCCAAGTTTAATTATTGATGATTTTTCCGATTCATTCTCAGCTTCATTTACCAGCGCCCAACCTATGCTGTTGGTGCCCAAATCCAGTCCTAATATTTTCTTCATAATAAAATAATTTTTAAGTTTCAAAAAAGGCCTTAAAGTTAAAAACAATAATTTTATTTTCAAAAATTTTGTTTATTAAATATAATATTCTATTTTTGCTGTACAATTTTTTGTAAGCAAATCACAATAAGGATTATTCCGTTGTGAAAACATTTGGTAAGCCTCTCCGCCATACAGTGGGAGGCAATTTTTTTTTTACCAAGCTCATGAATAATAGCTGAAGAATAGGAATATTATTGGTTTTTCATTCCCTAATAATTTGTTTAAGCAATGAAATAAAAAAAGGAATGAAATAAAAAAAGACCCACACTCACGTGCAGGTCTTTTTTCGTTTTGCTCAGTAGTCGGGGTGACAAGATTCGAACTTGCGACCACACGCCCCCCAGACGCGTACTCTAAACCGGGCTGAGCTACACCCCGAAATTTGCGGGTACAAAGATAGTGCTTTTTTCTTTTACGGGAAATATTGAAGAGGCTTTTTTAAAAGAAAAAATCTAAATATTAAACCAGCGGACTGAACAATCGTGCAACCGATTCTGTCATTTTTTGATGTTTGGGGCGGTTCGTCCAATTTTCCGGTATTATTTCGTAACAGTTTTGCAGGTCGTTGAACCACAGTTTTTTTAATTCTGCGGCTGTTTTTTTATCGTAAATAAATGCGTTCACTTCAAAATTGGAAGTGAAACTCCGCTCATCCATATTGGCAGAACCTACTATAGAAATAAAATCGTCGATAACAATGGCTTTACTGTGCAGAAAACCTTTGTTATAGCGATATACTTTTACGCCTGCTTCAAGTATTTCTTTCAGATAACTCGAAGTACAGTAATCGGACAGTCGCGAATCTGACTTTTCAGGAATCATAAGCCGGATATCCACTCCGCTAAGCGCTGCTATTTGTATGGCATTCAGAATGGTTTCGGTGGGCACAAAGTAAGGAGTGTGTATATACGCATATTTACGGGTGGATAAAATTGCGAGGCAAATTCCTTGCATAATCGATTCCCAATCGGTATCAGGTCCGCTGCTTACAATCTGCACAAGATTTTCAGCAAAAACATTCGGTTTAGGAAAATATTTATTGTCGGTAATCAGTTTCTGCTCCACAAAATACCAGTCGATTAGAAATATCTGTTGCAAACCATGTACAGCTGCTCCTTCGAAACGAACGAAAGTATCGCGCCATTTGCCAAGTGTATTTCCCCAAACATAGCGGTCGGCTACGTTCAGTCCGCCGGTAAATCCCGTTTTACCATCTACTATCAGTAATTTGCGGTGGTTGCGGAAATTAATTTTGCTTCGTCCCAATCTTAGTTTTAGCGGCAGGAATGGTCGGGCATAAACCCCTGCTTTTCGGAGCGAGTAAAGATATTGTTTGGAAAGTACCCAACTTCCAAGATAATCGTAAATCATCCGAACACGCACTCCTTCGCGGGCTTTCGAAATGAGTAGCTCACGCAGTTTATTTGAAATCAAATCGTCTTCGAAAATAAAAAATTCAATATGAATATGTTCTTTTGCCTTGCTTATGGCGTCGAACATAGCCTCGAAAGTGGCATCGCCCTGTGCCAGAATCTCAATTTTGTTGTCGCTGTAAGCCGCTCCCTCGCTGTTATTGTTGAGCAAACTTATAAGATTAGAATATTGTTTGAAGTTTGGTTTGGTAAGTAAATGTTCGATGTCGTATTTTGCTCCGGGTCTGTGCGTAATTCTACCGATACTTTTTTTTGAAATGATGCGCTGCTTTCGATAATTCTGACCAATTGTCAGATAAAAAAACAATCCTAATACCGGCAAAAAAATCAGTACAAGAATCCACGAAAATGATTTTACAGGATTGCGGTTTTCCAGCAAAAGTACAAGTATAGCACTTACAATGGAATATGCGTAAATGGCTATCAATAATATAATTAATACATCGGGCATAAACTTATGTAATTAAATTCTGATAGTTTTTATAGGAAATCCAGGTATGATTATCGTACATTTTCATTGAACAAGGAGTAGCTCCAATTTTTGGTGCGACAACTCCCTCATTGATTGTTATTTCCGAAACTTCTACATTCGCTTCGTCCCAGAGTCCAGCTTCGATAAAGCTTGTTAATAAACGCGCTCCACCCTCAATTAGCACCGAATGTATTCCTCGTTTGTAAATTCTGTTGATCAGAGCGAGGATATTTTCATTTTCGAAATCAAAATATTCGTAAGTCAGACGTTGTTTGTTCGTTCCCGGATACATGGTGAAAATCACCGTTTCTACTTCGTTGTTGAGAACATTATAGTTTGCAGGGATGTTTCCTGAACGATTCAGAATAATTCGTATGGGAGATTTACCTGTCCAGTAACGTACCGTAAGCGAAGGATTATCCAATAAT
>CAZDSY010000035.1:0-15380 GCA_964508285.1 uncultured Paludibacter sp. | reverse complement strand
TATGGGAGATTTACCTGTCCAGTAACGTACCGTAAGCGAAGGATTATCCAATAATACAGTGTTCGAACCAATCATTATCGACTGATTTTCCGAACGGAATTTGTGCGTGAGTTGCCGTGTTATACTGTTTGAAATAAGCAGTGGCGATTCACTCACATCTTTTCTTTTTTTATCGATAAACCCATCGGCTGTCTGTGCCCATTTCAAAATGATGTATGGACGTTTTTTTTCTTGGAAGGTGAAAAATCGTTTATTAAGTTCCCGACATTCATTTTCAAGCACTCCGCAGGTAACTTCAACACCTGCATTCTGCAAAATTTTTATTCCTTTGCCTGCAACTTTGGGATTGGGGTCAATTGTTCCGATAACAACCTTACGTATGCCTGAGCGGACTATAAAATCGGCACATGGAGGAGTTTTGCCATAAAACGAACAAGGTTCGAGGTTTACATACAGCGTCGATTCGGGCAAAAGTTCCTTTTCGGTTACCGAATTTACAGCATTGGGTTCGGCATGCGGTTGACCAAATTTATGATGATAACCCTCACCAATTATCCGGTCGTTGTGCACAACCACGGCTCCTACCATCGGATTAGGAGCCACAAATCCTACACCCTGCGAAGCAAGCTGCAGACAACGTAACATGTATTTTTCGTCAGTAGTCATCTTTTTTAGAACAAAGAACAAAGAACAAAGAACAAAGAGCAAAGAATCAAGAGCCAATCACCAATTCAACCATCAACCGGCAAAAAAACGTATCTTTGCATCATGAAAGTGTTGATTGAAAAACTAAGAACTGAACTCAGTCATTTGTATTCGGATGCAGAGTTAAAACATATTTTTTTCGAAATTGCGGTAAAAATTACCGGACTTTCGCATGCATTGTTACTTGCAAACAAAAATACAATTTTTTCGGCTGAACAAAACCAAATTTTCGATACAATAATAAAAAATTTAAAAACCGGTGCGCCTTTACAGTATGTTTTGGGTGAAGCGTGGTTTTATGGATTGCGGTTCAATGTTAATGCTTCAGTTTTAATTCCCCGTCCCGAAACTGAAGAACTCGTGGAATTGATATTAAACGAGAACAGCTATAGTAAAGGTCTGAAAATAATAGATATCGGCACCGGAAGCGGATGCATTGCTGTAAGTCTGAAATCAAAGTTAATGGATGCAGAAATTACTGCAACCGATATATCGGAAGAAGCGCTTATTACAGCAAAAAGTAATGCTTTGGAAAATAAAGCAGAGATTCATTTCATACATGCTGATATTACATTAGGCGAGCCTAAAGCTATGTATTGGGATATTATTGTTAGTAATCCGCCTTATATTACCGATGCTGAAAAAACAGAAATGCATCCCACTGTTTTAAATTTCGAACCACACAAAGCTTTGTTTACAGGAAATGCAGATGCTTTGTTTTTTTACCGAATGATAGCTCAATATGCTGTGAAATATCTGATTAGCGGAGGTAAACTTTATTTTGAGATTAATAAAAACGCTGGTGAGTCCTGCATTAAAATGCTCGACGAATATGGTTTTAAAAATATTGAACTTCGAAAAGATATATCGGGAAACAACCGGATGATCAGAGCAGAAAAATAAATTTCAAATGCATATTAAACTTAAAACAATATTTAAAGTCTGAAGAATTAACCAATGCCAACTGATGAATCTGGTATGAACGAACAGGATAACGAATTATTGCAACAATTGAACGATGAACGAAAGCGCCATAAAGCGTTTTCCGAAGTGGTGCTTGCTTACCGAGAGCGACTTTACTGGCATATTCGTAAAATGGTTTTATTACACGAGGATGCCGATGATGTGTTGCAGAATACTTTTCTGAAAGCGTGGAACGGACTTTCGGGTTTTCGCGGTGATTCGCAACTTTCAACCTGGCTTTACCGTATTGCCACCAACGAAACCCTTACATTTTTGGCAAATAAACGTTTACGCTCTCTGCAGGGAATTGAGGAAATGGAAGAACAAATGTTCCGGAATCTGCAGGCTGATACATGGTTTTCGGGCAATGAGATGGAAAAGAAACTACAGCAGGCAATTCTTACTTTACCCGAAAAACAGCGTCTGGTGTTTAATATGAAGTATTTTGAAGATTTCTCGTATGATCAGATGGAAGAGATACTCGGAACTTCGGTTGGAGCTTTAAAAGCTTCTTATCATCATGCGGTAAAAAAAATTGAAAAATATTTGAACAACGAAGAGTGATTTTACATTTCGAAAATGATAACAGAAATGTTAAAAGTACATCAAAGTTTTAAACCATTTAGAAAATATAAAGTCAATTAAGATACAATCAGTATAAGGATGTTCAAAACTAAATTTGTTAACTTGTGCTGAAAAAGAAAGGAATAGCGATATGGACAATGAAATTAAACTCGGGGATATAGGAAATCGTAAACCATTTACGATTCCTGAAAACTATTTTGACGATTTTGGGGCTCGTCTTCAGAGTCAACTTGAGTTACAACCCCAGACAGAAACGGTAAAATCCAATAAAATTATCAGACCATGGATGTATATGGCAGCCATGTTTACCGGAATTTTGCTTATGGTATCGGTAGTTACTAGTTATTATAACCGGAAACTGATTGCCAAAAATGAAAATTATGAACTCTATGTGATTTCTCAGCTAAACGATGATATGTTTTACGAATATTATATAAATGATAATAACCAGAAAAATATCAAAGAAGCTGAGAATAATAAAAAAAACAGATGATTGAACTGTAAAGAATGTACTTATTTGAAAAATAACACTGAAATGAGAAAATATTTATTGACATTGTTAACTGTAATTGCAGGTGTAATTTATGCTCAGGGACCACGGGAATTACCGCGTATTAAAGAAATTCAGGAACAAAAATGGCAACATATAGTGCAACAGGCAGGTCTTACAGTACAGGAAGCTGCGAAAGCTCAACCAATTTTTATGGAGTACGAACAGGCAGTCTGGAATCTGATGGAAAGAAACAGACCTTTTTTTATGGGTCATAATATAGGAAATTCAAATGAAAAACCTGACTTTGGCAAACTGAATGATAATTTTGTAAATACCGAAATTCAAAAAGCTCAACTCCTAAAAACTTATTATCAGAAACTCAAAAAAGTAGTTTCTGATGAAAAAATTTTCATGATGGGTACGGCAGAACGTTCTTTTAGAAAAGAACTTGTGAAAGAATGGCAGGGTAGAAGAAGAAATGTAAATCCCTGAAAAATCGTTTGTTAACTTTAGAGGATAAAAATATCCCCACAGGCATTGCCTGATAAAGAAATTGTATTATCTTTGCAGTCCGAAATAATGGTACTTTGGCCGAGTGGCTAGGCACCGGTCTGCAAAACCGTATACGGCGGTTCGAATCCGCCAAGTACCTCAGAATAACGCTGACAATCAATTTATAAAGATTGTCAGCGTTTACTTTTTTATTTAAAAAGCAAAGGTTTGCTTAGATGTTGCGTTTGATTTGTTTAGCTAAACTTCTGTACTTAAACATATTTTTTTAACTTTGTAAGCTGTTTCAGAAATTCTTCGGATACTAAATACGAAATGATTAATCCGAAGTTTATAACTTTGATTTACAAATTGTTCAGTGCCTGATGAACTTTTAAAGAAAATTTTAAGTTTTACTTTACAACTGATTAATAATTAAAATTCGATGAAAATACATTTCAGCATACATTATATAACCAAGTGGGGGCAACGTTTGCAATTATCAGTTTCAAATCCTGAATTATTTGTATCAGAATTTTCGATGCATAGCAGTAACGAGTCGGTTTGGAGTACTGAAATTGAATTGCCTGAAAACACTACAACTGTTCAGTATCAGTATCAGATTGTCGAATCCGAAGGCTTCGTGATACCTGCTTATGGAGGAATGAGAGCATTAATAGTTCCTCAAAATGAATCAATTATATTTGTACAAGATTTTTGGAGAGGACCTTATGGCGATGCTCCGTTTAATACTGATATTTTTAAAAATTGCTTTTTTCGTCGTGATATCAAATATCATGCACCAAAATTATCCCAACCAAAACTGATTATCACATTAAATTGTCCACAACTTGAGCCAGGAAGGCATTTTGCTATGACAGGAAACCAGACCATACTCGGAAACTGGGATGTAAGCAAAAAAATAAGGTTGGATGATAGCAGATTCCCTGTTTGGAAAATAGAACTTGATGCTGAAAAAATTAACTTTCCGCTTGAATATAAATATCTTATAGTTGATACTGCTACCGATGAAGTACTTGCATGGGGTGGGGGACCGAACAGAATAATTGAAAACATTTCTCTTAAAGCGGTAAACATTGTAAACGATGAGCATTTTTTACGCACCATAGAAACATGGAAAGCTGCCGGAGTTGCTATTCCGGTATTCTCGCTAAGGAGTAAAAAAAGTTTCGGTACCGGTGAATTTCCCGATTTAAAACTGATGGTAGATTGGGCTGTACTTACAGGACAAAAAATGATTCAAACCCTTCCTGTAAACGATACTATCCTCTATCATACCAATTACGATTCTTATCCATACAATGCTGTATCGGTACATGCGTTGCATCCATTATATTTAAATCCCGAAAAAATAGGCAAATTGCCATCAAGTGAGCGTAGAAATTATTTTGAAGAAAAACGTAAAGAACTTAACAACAGAACTTTTTCGGATTATCAAAATGTGATGAATCTGAAATGGGAATATTTTCGGGAGATTTATCCGTTGGTTAAAGATAAAACTTTTTCGTCAAGGGAATATAAGCAATTTTTTGAATCAAACCGTGAGTGGCTTGTGCCTTATGCTGCTTTTTCTTATCTCCGAGACTTATTCGGAACACCTGATTTTAAGGAATGGCCTGAGTATTCTGTGTATAATGCTGAACAAATTAAGATTCTGACTTCTCCTCAGAATAATGAGTACGATAAAATTGCAATTTATTATTTTCTGCAATACCATTTGCATTTACAACTTACAGAAGTGCATGATTATGCACGTTCAAAAGGGGTTGCACTGAAAGGTGATATACCCATCGGGGTAAGTCCGCGTAGTACAGATGCCTGGGTCAATCCTGAACTATTCAATCTGAATGCGCAGGCCGGAGCACCACCCGACGATTTTTCACCAACCGGACAAAATTGGGGTTTCCCGACTTATAATTGGGAAAAAATGGCTGCTGATGGTTATGAATGGTGGAAAAAACGTTTTCAAAATATGGCGAAATACTTTGATGCGTATCGAATTGATCATATTCTTGGTTTTTTCCGTATTTGGGAAATACCTGAAAACGATGTTTGGGGGCTTACAGGCAGTTTTAATCCCTCACTGCCGTTTTCACGTGAAGAACTTCAGAGCAGAGGTTTGTGGCTCGATGATGATAGATTTCTCAAACCGTACATGAAAGAACATGTGCTTTATTCCATTTTCGGAAAATATACCGACGATGTAATCAGGGAATTTCTTTTACCTGACGGTTGGCAAAGTTTTAAATTTAAGCCTGAATTTGATACACAGAAAAAAGTTGAAAAACATTTCAACAGTTTGGGTTACAGTTTCGGTAACAAGGATGTAATTATTCGTGATGGACTTTATATGTTGCATTGTGAGGTTTTGTTCGTTAGAGATATTCGTCGTCCCGATCGTTATCACCCACGCATTTCAATACATAGCTCCTATTCTTTCCGCGATTTGCCTGAAAGTACCCGTAAAATATTGGATGCTATTTATGTTGACTACTTTTATCGCAGGCATAATGAGTTTTGGAAAGAAGTAGCGTATAAGAAATTGCCTGCATTGTTATCTTCTACTCCAATGCTTGTTTGTGGCGAAGATTTGGGTATGGTGCCTGATTCGGTGCCCGAAGTGATGAATGCACTTGAAATTCTTAGTCTTGAAATTCAGCGTATGCCCAAAAAAGCAAATACCGAATTTGCAATGCCTGCCGATGCTCCATATCTTTCAGTTTGTACTACTTCAACGCACGATATGAATCCATTGCGTGCATGGTGGGAAGAAGATAAAAATATTACACAACGTTTTTATAATAAAGCACTTGGAATTCCCGGTGAAGCCCCAGAAAAATGCGAACAATGGATAGCCGAAAAAATTGTTCAGCAACATCTCCAGTCAAAAGCTATGTGGGTAATTTTACCCTGGCAGGATTGGATTGCAACTGAATCGCGCCTTTGGCTGAAACATCCTGTAGCTGAACGTATAAATGTGCCCAGTAATCCCCGTAATTTCTGGTGTTACCGTATTCATATTCCGCTCGAAAAACTTCTTAAAGACGATAAATTCAATCAGAAAATAAAAAAAATGATTGAGGATGCAGGGAGGTGAATCAAAGTGCCAATTTTTTTAATGTAACAATATGCCAATGTCCAAATTACCATTTATCAAATGTGTTAATCTGAAAATAAATAAATGTGATGTTGTCGTTATACATAGGAGATAATAATTATAAATTTAGTTTTGCGAATTGTGTTACACAAAACATAAAACGTAAAAAAACAAACGCAAACTTTCAAACAACAAACTTTTCAAACGAAAACAAATGAGCGACCAACGTTATAATCTACGCGGTGTTTCAGCATCGAAAGAGGATGTACATAATGCAATAAAAAATATCGACAAGGGTATTTTCCCGAAAGCTTTTTGCAAAATTATACCTGATTATCTCGCCGGCGACACTGATTATTGTAATATTATGCATGCTGATGGCGCCGGAACTAAATCATCGCTTGCATATATCTATTGGCGCGAAACGGGTGATTTATCGGTATGGAAAGGTATTGCCCAGGATGCACTCATTATGAATATTGATGATTTACTTTGTGTAGGTGCAACTGACAATATTCTGCTTTCGTCAACCATTGGTCGGAATAAAAACCTGATCCCCGGCGAAGTAATATCGGCAATTATCAATGGAACAAATGAACTTGTAGAAGAACTTCGGGAACTTGGCGTAAATATTTATGCAACCGGCGGAGAAACTGCCGATGTGGGGGATATTGTTCGTACCATAATTGTGGACAGTACCGTTACCTGTCGGATGAAACGTTCGGATGTTATTGATAATGCGCATATTTCTGACGGAGATATAATTGTAGGCTTATCATCATCAGGAAAAGCAGTTTACGAAAAGGAATATAATAGTGGTATGGGTAGTAACGGATTGACTTCAGCGAGGCATGATGTTTTTGCAAATTACCTTGCCGAAAAATATCCTGAAAGTTATAATCCCGATATTCCGAAAGAACTTGCTTATACAGGCTCGTACAAACTGACTGATAAAATTGAAGCATTGGGTATTAATGCCGGTAAACTCGTTTTATCACCAACCAGAACTTATGCACCTGTAATTAAAAAGATTTTGGAAAAGTTACGTCCGGAAATTCACGGTATGGTACATTGTTCAGGTGGCGGTCAAACCAAAATTCTGCATTTTGTTGATAAACTGAAAATTGTAAAAGATAACATGTTTCCGGTGCCTCCTCTTTTTAATATTATAAAAAAAGAGTCGGACACCGACTGGAAAGAAATGTACCGTGTTTTCAATATGGGACATCGAATGGAATTGTACTTGCCTGAGAAATATGCTGCGCAAGTTATTGAAATTTCTGAATCGTTCGGGATTCAGGCTCGTATCATAGGAAGATGTGAAAAGTCCGAGAACAAACAACTTCTGATAGAAAGCGAATTTGGAACTTTTACTTATGACAGTTAGGTATTTTTCATAGGAATTTCGAGTAATAAAAACTCAGTATCTGATGTGCAGAAAATGTCAATTGCCGAAGTTTCTGTGATTCCCATTCCACTGCCATTTATTAATTCAGTGTTGTTGATAACTATCTTTCCGGTTAAGATATAGATGTAAATTCCGTTTTTTTGTGGTTTTTTCAGTTCGTATGTAACGCTCTGATTTTTCTCGAAACGTGCGAAATACATCCATACATCCTGATATAACCACAAGCAACCGTTTAACTTTGGCGAAACGATTTCAGTAAAATTATTTGGTTCAAATACAAAACGTTTTTTACTAAGCCTGGGTTTTACATTTGTAGTTTTAGGCAATAGCCTGATTTGTAATAATTTTAATGTATTATTTTTGCTTTGATTAAGTTCACTGTGAAAAATTCCTGTACCTGCACTCAATGCCCAAACATCGCCTTTTTCAACGGAAAATTCATTGTTAAAATTATCCTTAATTAGCATTTTACCATCAAGAATTACAGTTACAATTTCCATGTTGCTGTGAGGATGCATGCCATAACCCATTCCTGGAGCTATCATATCTTCATTTATCACTCTTAACACTCCAAAATGCATTCTGTCTGGATTGTAATAATTTCCATAACTGAATACATGCCTGCTATGAAGCCAACCATGGTTGGTCGTGCCGCGCGATTCCGGTGAATGATATTCAAAAATTGACATTGAGTAGAGTTTTTAAATATAACAATTTTTATTGCTTTTGGTTGAAATTTATTTTATGTTCTTATTTTTGTAGAAATAAACTACTCTTTGTATCAAATGAAGACTATAATATCTACCAAAGAAAAAGCTGTTCAGATTAATTTACATTCAAACTATTATGGTTCGATTGCCGAAATTGGAGGAGGACAAGAAACAGCACGACATCTTTTTCAAGCAGGTGGCGCTTCAAATACTGTAGCAAAAACTATTTCGGCTTACGATAAATCTTTCAGCGATCATTTTTACAATCATGATCAACCCTCAAGATATGTGGCACAGGAGCGTTTAAATAAAATGATGGATTATGAATATAACGAATTGATTCAGGTTCTCGACAAAAAAACCGAACAACAATTTTTTGCGTTTGCCAACACTGTTGAGACAATTAATTACAATAAAACAAATCAGGGAAATGGCTGGTTAGGTATTGCTGTAGAAGGTTCGGAAAGATATAAACCCAATAAATTTCTATTTCACATAAAATTGCATGAAAATGATGCTTTATTACAACAATATACACTTGGAATTTTGGGAATAAACCTGATTCATGCTGTACTGTTTGATAAGCCTGACCCCCGGAATGTAACCATTGCATTATTGGATAATCTGAATATTGATAGGGTTGAGGTAGATTTTGTGCATGTGGAAGGTCCGGATTTTTTAGAGTGGGACAACCGTTTGCTAAATTTATTGCTGGTAAGCAATAATATGACGCCGGCAGTTATGTTCGACGAAAACGGACATGTACGACAACCTTCGGATATGCTTTACAAAAAAAACGTATTGTTAATGCGTGGACATTTTCGTCCGATTAGTAATCTGGCGCTTGAATTTTTTGATGATAGTTTGAAAATATTTCAGAAAGATGAGGATTATCGCCCTGATAATACGATTGCTTTTTGCGAAATATCGCTCAAATATTTGTTTCAGGACGAAAAACTTGATGAAAAAGATTTTTTACACCGCGTTGATTTATTAAATATGGCAGGAAAAAGCGTAATGGTTTCGAACTTCTATCGATACTTTAAATTAGTCGATTATTTTGCTCAATTCAAAATGATTAAGTTACGCATTGTGCTTGGGTTAAATACTTTCGATCGCATTTTCCACGAATCGCAATATACCGACCTGCGTGGTGGAATGCTCGAAGCTATGGGGACACTCTTTCACGAAAATGTAAAACTATACCTGTATCCTTTTACAAATATTAATTCCGGTGATATTATTTACCCTGATGAGGAACATTTCCACAACGAATATAAGGCATTGTGGCAATACCTGCGTCAGACACGCAAGATTCTGGTACTGGATGGTATTTCGGCTCATAAACTTAATATAACTCCTGACCGTATAACTAAAATGATACTTCGCGCGGATGAAAAACTTGTAAATTACCTGCCTGAAAAAGTGTATGAACATATAAAATCTCAAAAACTCTTTGGATACGGGCAAGAATTAACACAATAATGTTTTGATAATAATGGAAATAAGTCCGGATTTTTATGGTTTATCGCCCCATGTAATTCTTGAAAATTTAGAACCTAACGTAATCGGTATACGCAAAGTGATGAAAAGCCGCATTATACGCAAAGATGCCGAAAAAATAGTAGAAATTGCCCGCCAAATAAAAAGCGTAACCCCAAATCTGGAAGTTACGCTTATTTGCACAAGAAATATTTGTTCTAAGTCTGTGGCATTGCTAATCGATAATGGGATTAAGATTTACTTTATTGAATAGTTCCATCTTTTTTTTAAATGTAGTGGAATTTTTCCAAAATCAATAATATAACAACCCTAAGATTTCTTTTTTGTCAGAGCTACTGCTAGGTTTAATTCCTATAAACTAAGCCATTCCCATCATAATCTACAGTGATTGCCTCATTGCTGCGTACAATTCCGGCAATCAATTGTTTCGATAAATCGTTAAGCACATATTTCTGGATAGCTCGTTTTACAGGTCGTGCCCCGAATTGCGGATCGTAACCTTCGTCGGCAATGAAATGTATTGCTTCATCAGTCATTTTCAACTCAATACCGTTTTCTTTGAGCGTTTTCTGTATCAACGAAATTTGTAAACGTACAATTTGTTCAATCTGTGATTCGTTGAGCGGTGCAAACATTATCAGTTCATCAATACGATTTAAAAACTCCGGACGAATGGTTTGTTTCAGTAATTCGAATACCTGATTACGTGTACGTTCCATTATTTCATCATGATTAAAGGTATTGATTTTTTCGAAATTTTCACGTATCAAGCTTGAACCTAAATTGGATGTCATTATAATAATCGTGTTCTTGAAATTCACTGTGCGACCTTTATTATCGGTTAGTCGTCCATCGTCGAGCACCTGTAGTAATACGTTAAAAACATCAGGATGCGCTTTTTCAATTTCGTCGAAAAGAACCACCGAGTATGGTTTACGTCGTATTGCTTCAGTCAACTGTCCTCCTTCATCGTAACCTACATAGCCCGGAGGTGAACCGATTAAACGTGTAACCGAGAATTTTTCCTGATATTCGCTCATATCAATTCTTGTCATCATATTTTCGTCGTCGAACAGATATTCTGCCAACGCTTTGGCTAATTCTGTTTTACCGACGCCGGTTGTTCCCAGAAAAATGAACGAACCGATAGGACGTTTCGGATCTTGCAATCCGGCTCTACTTCGACGAACGGCATCGGCAACAGCTTGTATTGCTTCATCTTGTCCTATGACACGTTTGTGTAATTCATCTTCGAGATGCAGTAATTTTTCTTTTTCACTTTGCAACATTTTACTAACCGGAATTCCTGTCCAACGGCTTACCACATCTGCTATATCTTCGCTGTCCACTTCTTCTTTGATTAAGGCATTATTGCCCTGCATTTCAGATAGTTTAGTTTGGTAATTGTCAATCTGAACTTCAAGAGATTTGATTTTACCGTATCGAATTTCAGCTACGCGTCCGTAATCACCTTCCCGTTCCGCTTTATCTGCCTGATATTTCAAATCTTCAATTTCGATTTTAGCCTGTTGAATTTTGTCAATTAAATTTTTTTCGCTACTCCATTTTGCACGAAGCACTTTACCTTCTTCTTTCAGATTGGCAATTTCAGCATTCAGTTGTTCAAGTTTCTTTTCATCATTTTCTCGTTTGATGGCTTCGCGTTCTATTTCAAGTTGCTTAATATTTCTTTCGATTACGTCCAATTCTTCAGGAACTGAATCTACTTCCAGACGTAATTTTGCAGCTGCTTCGTCCATAAGGTCGATAGCTTTATCCGGCAAAAAACGATCGGTAATATAACGGCTCGAAAGTTCTACTGCAGCGATTATTGCATCGTCTTTAATACGTACTTTATGATGATTTTCGTAACGCTCCTTCAATCCGCGCAGAATTGAAATTGTACTTGCTGTGTCCGGCTCGTCCACCATCACTATCTGGAAACGACGTTCGAGTGCTTTGTCTTTTTCGAAGTATTTCTGATATTCATCCAATGTAGTTGCCCCGATTGCCCGCAATTCGCCTCGTGCAAGGGCAGGTTTAAGAATATTGGCAGCGTCCATTGCGCCTTCGCTTTTACCAGCACCCACCAAAGTGTGAATTTCATCAATAAAGAGAATGATTTCGCCTTCGGCTTTTATTACTTCCGTAACAACTGATTTTAATCGTTCTTCGAATTCCCCTTTATATTTTGCACCGGCAATCAGTGCACCCATATCGAGCGAAAAAATTTGTTTCGATTTCAAATTTTCAGGTACATCGCCCCGAACGATACGATGAGCAAGACCTTCGGCAATAGCAGTTTTCCCGGTTCCGGGTTCACCTATTAAAATCGGATTGTTTTTTGTACGACGGCTCAAAATCTGAAGGATACGACGAATTTCCTCATCGCGCCCGATAACAGGGTCTAGTTTTCCTGACCTGGCTCGCTCGTTGAGATTAATGGCATATTTCCCTAACGAGTTATAGGTATCTTCTGCCGATGGAGAATTCACTTTTGTGCCTTTCCGAAGTTCTGCGATTGCTTCTGTCAGAACTTTTTCATGCAGTCCTGCATCATGCAGTACTTTGGTCAACTGATTTTTTTCAGTTACTAGCGCTAACAAAAGATATTCAATGGATACAAATTGATCGCCTGCTTTCGATGATTTGTCGATGGCTTTCTGCAATACATTGTTCGTTTCTCTACTCAAGTATGGTTCTCCACCCGAAACTTTCGGGTACCCGGAAATCATATTGTCCACAACCGAGCTTAGAATGGATGTATTAACACCGGTTTTTCCAAAAAGAAATTGTACAACATCTTCGCCCGTTAACATAATTCCTTTGAGCAAGTGTGGTGTTTCCACTACTTGCTGACCATTATTTTGTACAAGCTCAACGGCTTTTTGTACAGCTTCTTGTGATTTAATTGTGAAATTGTTGAAATTCATTTTATGATAATTTTTAATGTTCATAGTTGCACGGACAGCGGCAAAATTTTTACCAACCCTCAAAAACGGAAAAAATGTCTGATTTAAATTTTATTTTTCTGATTATTAAGACATTATTTCATAAATTCCGAAATTTTGTCAGTAGATAAAAAACCAATTTTTCTTAGATCATAATTCTGATTGAATGATTTAATACTGACTGTACAAAAATGAAAATCATTCTGAAAAAATTAGTACTTCATCAAGTTTGTAACTCAACGGTTCAACAATCAAATTACAAAATGTGAACAATTTCGCTTAGTGTATGTTATAAGTCCGTTTTTCGAAAATCAACTGGGTAAACATTCCAAAATTTAACACAAAATTTTATTATCTGCGCAAAAAACAGTAATTTTGCAACTTTCAAAAAATCAAACAAAAACAAACCATAAAATCACTAAAAAATGAGTAACGTAAAAAGAGTTTATACTTTTGGCAACGGAAAAGCTGAAGGTAGAGCCGACATGAAAAATTTGCTTGGCGGTAAAGGCGCCAACCTTGCAGAAATGAACCTGATTGGGGTTCCGGTTCCTCCGGGATTTACAATCACTACCGAAGTATGTTCGGAGTATTATTCGCTGGGCAAAGATAAAGTTGTGGAATTGCTTAAACCGGAAGTTGAACAGGCAATTGCCGGAGTTGAAAAACTGATGAATTCAAAATTCGGTGATGTTGAAAATCCCTTGCTTGTTTCAGTACGTTCAGGTGCACGCGCTTCAATGCCGGGTATGATGGATACTATTCTCAACCTTGGATTAAACGATAGCGTTGTGGAAGGAATGACTCGTAAAACAGGCAATCCTCGTTTTGTATGGGATTCGTATCGTCGCTTTGTTCAAATGTATGGTGACGTTGTTTTGGGAATGAAACCAGCGAACAAAAACGACCATGATCCATTCGAATTAATAATTGAGGAAATAAAAGAAGAAAAAGGCGTACATCTTGATACTGAATTGTCTGTTGACGATTTGAAAGAAATGGTTGCACGTTTTAAAGCTGCTGTTAAAAAACAAACCGGACATGATTTTCCTGAGTCAGCTTACGAGCAGCTTTGGGGAGCAATTTGCTCAGTGTTCGATTCATGGATGAACGACCGTGCAATCCTTTATCGTCAGATGGAAAATATTCCTGCCGAATGGGGAACAGCCGTAAATGTACAAGCAATGGTGTTTGGTAATATGGGCGATACTTCGGCTACCGGTGTTTGCTTCAGTCGCGATGCTGCTACTGGCGAAGATCAGTTTATTGGCGAATATCTTATTAATGCACAGGGTGAAGATGTGGTAGCCGGTATTCGTACACCTCAGCAAATTACCAAAATTGGTTCACAGCGTTGGGCAGAACTGACAGGAATTTCTGAAGAAGAACGTGTAGCCAAATATCCTTCGATGGAAGAAGCTATGCCTGAAATTTATGCTGAACTCGATGCATTGCAAACGAAACTCGAAAATCACTACAAAGATATGCAGGATATGGAATTTACCGTTCAGGAAGGTAAACTCTGGTTCCTTCAGACTCGTAATGGTAAACGTACCGGTGCCGCAATGGTAAAAATTGCCATTGATATGCTTCATCAAGGTATGATTGATGAAAAAACTGCGCTTTTACGTGTTGATCCTATCAAATTAGATGAACTTCTACATCCTATTTTCGATAAAGCAGCACTCAAATCTGCAAAGGTTATTGCAAAAGGTTTGGCTGCTTCTCCCGGAGCTGCTACAGGCCGTGTTGTTTTCAATGCCGATGATGCTGCCGAGTGGGCTGCGCGCAAGGAAAAAGTAATCATGGTGCGTGTTGAAACTTCTCCTGAAGATTTAGCAGGTATGGCTGCTGCCGAAGGAATTCTTACTGCCCGTGGCGGTATGACTTCGCACGCTGCTGTTGTTGCCCGTGGTATGGGTAAATGTTGTGTTTCAGGTGCCGGAACACTTAAAATTGACTATGTTAATAAACAAATGACTGTTGATAATTTAGTAGTAAAAGAAGGTGATTATATTTCGCTGAATGGTTCAACAGGTGATATTTATCTTGGTCAGGTACAAACAAAAGAAGCTGAACTGGATGCAGACTTTGCTGAATTAATGGAAATTGCCGAAAAATATACACGCATGAGTGTTCGCACCAATGCTGATACTCCTGAAGATGCAAAACGTGCAAGAGAGTTTGGTGCCAAAGGTATCGGACTAACCCGAACTGAACACATGTTCTTCGAAGGTGCACGTATCAAAGCCATGCGTGAAATGATTTTAGCATCAACTACTGCCGGACGTAAAAGAGCACTAGAGAAATTACTTCCTTACCAAAGAGCTGACTTCGAAGGAATTCTTGAAGCTATGGAAGGTTATGGTGTAACCATTCGTCTGCTTGACCCACCTTTGCATGAATTTGTTCCTCATCAGCAGGAAATGCAAAAGGCTCTTGCTGAAGAAATGGG
>CAZDSY010000034.1:0-24649 GCA_964508285.1 uncultured Paludibacter sp. | reverse complement strand
ACTTTGTTGAGAAAACTCCTGAAATCAGGATTTGAGCTACCGGTTTTCTTTGTAATCTGCTGTTTCGCCAAAGCGAAAACCCGAAGGTGCAGCCCGCCATTAAAAACCTTTTATCACTCAGTAATTCTTTAATGTTGAGTTTTCCAATCTCTGAACAATGCGGTTCGTTTCTTTAACTAATGCAAATATAGCATTATTTCACGAAAAATATACACTAAAGAGACATTTTTTAAGCACATTTTTCAATTTTGGCAATAAAAAATGGTATGCAAATTCAGATGTTCTAACATAGCTAAAAAACAGGCTAAAAATTATGTAAATTGAAATAAAATGACTACTTTTGTGCCACTTTTGTCCAAAAAACAACATTTAAATTATAATTAAACGAACAAAATATGTCGAAAAAGAACATTCAACACGATGAGTTGGAAAATGTACAGCAAGTTTTAACTACATCCGAAGCATTTATCGAGAAATATCAAAAACAAATTTTATATGTAGTAGGTGGAGTAGTATTGCTGGTTATTTTAATTCTGGCTATTAGAAATTATTACATAAAACCAAAAGAAAATCAGGCTGCTTATGAAATGTACAAAGCTCAGTCATATTTTAATGTTGATTCATTCAAAGTAGCACTGAACGGGAAATTACCTGAGTTCATTGGTTTTAAGGAAATTGTTTCAGAATATGGTATCACTTCATCGGGTAATCTTGCATCGGCTTATGCAGGTATATGTTACTATAAATTAGGCGAATACGATAATGCAATTAAATATCTTTCGCAATTCGACGGAAAAGACGAGAATGTAAGCGTAACTGTTATCGGTCTGATTGGCGATTGTTATGTAGAAAAAGGTGAAACAAAAAAAGCAATCAGTTATTTTGAAAAAGCTGCTGCTGCCGATAACAAGGTTCTGAGTCCGATTTATCTTAAAAAAGCCGCGATTGCTTACGAATCGTTGAAACAGCCCGATAAAGCGCTTGAAAACTACAATAAAATCAAAGAAAAATATCCCCAAAGTTCTGAAGCTTCGGATGTTGACAAATATATTGCCCGTTTAAGTAAATAAATATTCAATTTCTTATTTTTACAAAAGCTGCTTCGTTTTTACCGAAGTAGCTTTTTTTAATGTACATATATTTTTCCTCGTATTTATTTAAAATAACTTTTTCATACATCACATTAATAAAAAAAAATATGGCAACTCAATATCAAAATCTCTCAGAATATGATCCGGACAAACTGCCTGATCGTGAAATTCTCATGAATCAAAAATATGCCATTGCTGTGGCTGATTGGAATCCTCAAATAACACATTCTTTGCTTGAAGGAGCGCTAAAAACACTTGTACAACATGGAGTTAAACGTCAAAATATTAACGTTGTTCATGTTCCGGGCACATTTGAATTGACCTGGGCTGCCAAAGAATTTCAAAATCAATTTGAAGTAAATTCTGCTTTTGAAAATAAAAAACAAACCTACGATGCAGTTATTGTTCTAGGTTGTGTAGTTCAGGGTGAAACTCCTCATTTCGATTATGTTTGCCAGGGAGTTACGCAAGGAGTATCTTTATTGAATACTGCACCAAATCGTTGTCCGGTTGTATTCGGAGTACTTACTACTTCCAATATGGAGCAGGCGCTCGACCGTGCTGGTGGAAAACATGGCAATAAAGGTATAGAAGCAGCTATCACAGCAATAAAAATGGCAAATATTATTTGGTAATATCGCTGAAAAGTTATATCTTTGCACTCGCAAAACCCAAAAGGGCAGTTACCAGAGTGGCCAAATGGGGCTGACTGTAACTCAGCTGTCTTTCGACTTCGGTGGTTCGAATCCATCACTGCCCACTTTACCAGTTAACAGTTTAAAGTTGACAATTGACAGTCCGATGTCAATTTTCAATTATCAACTGTCAACTAAATTGCGGAAGTAGCTCAGTTGATAGAGCATTAGCCTTCCAAGCTGAGGGTCGCGGGTTTGAGTCCCGTCTTCCGCTCTAAAAAAAAGCTGACAAAAGTTGTCAGCTTTTTTTATTAATATTATTAGCGTAAAGATAAAACTAATAAATACAACAAATTACAGAATTGTGAAATAAAGTTTTGGTGAATGATTGTATAATATTTTATTCTTTCAATTACCGGTTATACAGTAAAATATCACAACTTCCAAACAACACCTGCAGAAAATGTACGTCCGGTATTATAAACTTTATTATTTAATGTAGCTTGTTTATTTTCAAGGTTTTTAATGTATTCGTACGTTTGTTGAGTAACAAAAGGTTGAGAGAGAATATCTTTTACACCAAATTTTATTTCGAAATTCTTACCAATTTTTTTATTCAAAGAAAAGTCGATTACATTTCGGGGCATTTCATAAATATCAGGTATAACAACTTCGCCCTGGTTCAGTTGTGCAGCTACTAGAATACGTTTGCCTGTAACATTATACATCAACGACGCTGACCAACCTTTTGCATCATTTTGATAATAAATTCCTGCATTAACCACATAAGGTGATTGACCCTGAAGCGCTCTACTGCGTTCTGTTTCAGTGTTCTCAAATTCAACTTTACTGAAAATATAAGAAGCATTCAAATTAAAACTGAAATTTTTTAGCCCTATGAGTGTTTCGAGCGACTTTTTTATTTCTAATTCAAGTCCGTAATTAATAGCCCCAAGAGCATTTTCGAATGAAAATTCGTTACCTGTTCCAACGCTGACCATTTCGATAGGATTTCTGAAATTTTTGTAAAAAGCAGCTAATGTGTACGTTTCACCGGGTGTAGGATAATGTTCAAAACGCAAATCGATATTTTGAATCGATGCATCTTTCAGCTCCGGATTACCTCGCACAGAATTCTTCTCTGTAAAATCATAATAACTTAATGGCGAAACTTCGCGAAATTCCGGTCGGTTTATCGTATGTGCATAAGCTAATCTTAAAAGTGTTTTGGCGTTGAAATTAAATGTTGTATTAAGTGATGGAAAAAGATTGAAAGTAGGTTCATCGACATTAACAGGAGCACTAATATTATAGTATCCATTAAGCATAAGCCTGTTATACTCAGCCCGAACACCGGCGCTAATATTAAACATTTCTATCGGTATTGTTACTGACAAATATGCTGCATTCAGCAAATTTCTAGCACGATAACTGTTGGCAATGTTCGTTTGCTCGTCGACAATTATTATTTTACCCTGGCCCAGATATGGTGCTGTAAAAAGTTCATTGAAGGAAAGAGCATTAACCTGATCGTCATCGTATGGTCCATAAGCTTTACGATAAGTTATACTACGCTCAGCAAAATTTCTTGTTTTAAATTCATTATATAAGCCTGTTTTTAGTGTCGGTCTTATATCGCCAATTAATAACTTGTTTTCATAGTTAACTGCAACAATGCCAACAAACTCATGATTTGTCATATACAATCGTCCTAACTCGTTGATACTAGGCACATCAGGTAACATATACTGAAATTTTCCATCGCTAATTTCTTTTAAACTACGATTTTGACGGTCAGGTTCTATACGATTGGCATAAGCGAACCCGACATTCCAGTCCAATTTATTATCTTCTTCATTTTTAATTTTATGATTACCGCTTAACTGTCCTGAATAAACTGTACGGGAAGAATATTGATTACTGTAATATAAAAAATTTCCCTGACGATAGTTATTCCAACCATAAGTAGTTGAACTTCTGTCAAAACCTATTTGATTAAGCATGTTTTTGAATTCAATACGTGTTCCTTCTGAATTTTGATAAGCCCAGTTGTGCAGTAATCCGACTCTGTATTCGTTTGTATAAACATTTGCATTGTAACGGTATAAATATGTTGGCGTTTCGGTTTCAGAATCATAACGTTCATACATATTATTTTCCATGTTACTGCGTGTAGAATAATTATTGCTATAACTCACAGATGTAATATTCCCGATTTTTGCACCTTCAGGTAAGTTCCATCTTTTACCAAATGAAAATGTTAATTTCTGATTTGGTAATGCAGTATAATGTTTTGCTTCCCAACGATTTGATAATTGTAAAGCAGCTCCATCTCGTTGTGCTAAGGTAAGTGTGGAAAGATTGGCTGGAAATCCTGAAGGCAAACTTCTTGCAAAACTACCTAAACCAAGAAAATCAAAAGTATTACCCGGAAGACGAAAAGTAGGTTGAAAAGTAGTAACTTCATTGTAACCTAATCCATATTCTACATTCATAAAGTTTTCGTCGGGGATATTTTTTGTCGATATTTTAATAAAACCTCCGGTTGCTTCAGCAGAAAGTTCAGGTGAACCTGTCTTATAAATCAAGAGGTTATCGATCATATTACTTGGTATCGCATCAAAAGAAAAGGCTTTTACATCAGTTTCGCTACTTGGCGTAGCAGCATTATTGAGCCAAACATTGTTATAACGTTGATTAAGCCCGCGAACAACCACAAAACGGTTATCCTGTATTGTGATTCCCGGTACACGTTTTATAACTTCAGAAGCATCACGGTCAAGTGTTTTACCGATTTGTTGGGACGAAATTCCATTCACTACCTGCACGGCAGCTTTTACGCTGTTCAACATCGAAAGTTCAGTGTCTGTTCTTCTTTGTGCCACAACCTGTACACCATCGAGCACAAGGGCAGCTTCTTCCATATCAACATTAACAATTGTCGGTTTTGAACGTTCAACGCTCACATTTTGAATTCGCTGTGTGGTGTATGATACATAAGAAACTACCAGTGTATATTTTCCTGGGCTAACGGATAACTTGAAGTTACCATCAATATCTGCTGTAGTTCCGTTGGTTGTTCCTTCAATAAGTATGGCAGCTCCTGTCAATGGTTCTTTAAATTTTTTGTCCATTACACGCCCTTCTATCGAGCTTTGCGCCATCAAAATTGTACTCAGGAAAGTTGTAAAAAAGAAAATTAAAAAATGAGGTAATTTGAATATTTTCATCTGTAGTTTATAACTGATTTCGGCGACAAAATTACGAAACGTGTGTTTCAGAACTGATAAAAACTTATTACAATGAAGTTACTTAATACTGATACATAAAAGTGCATTTTTAATGTTGAATTTTTTTTAAAATATAAATGGACATTACATGGTTTTGCTAAATGTTTGATAAAAAACAAAATAATTAAAAAAACGGATAAAATACAGTGAACTTTCTTTCTGTAAAATCAGTTTTGAATTACGTTAACAGTTAAATGTCATAACTATTCATAACTTGTATCAGAAAAAATTTAATGAAAAGCCTAATATTTAGTATATTCATACTTTTGATAATGGCATGCAATTACAAGCCTGCTCCTGTTTTAAAGACAGTAAACTTTGATGATTTAAGTCAGATTATAAATAAAAACGATGATGTGCTTTATGTAGTAAATTTCTGGGCTACATGGTGTAGTCCATGTGTTGAGGAACTTCCCGACTTCATGGAAGTAAACCGGGAATTCTACAAAAACAGTAATTTTAAAATGATTCTTGTTTCGCTTGACAAAGCATCGGAACTTGAAACTGTGGTTAAACCATTTATTGAGAATAAAAAAATTGACTTAGATGTGTATTTGCTCGATGATAACAAACGAATGAACTATTGGATTCCTTCCATAGATGCAGGTTGGACAGGTGCAATTCCTGCTACAGTTTTTATAAGAAACGGGCAGAAACTTCATTTCGAAGAAAACAAACTTGACAAAAATGAATTAAAACAAATCGTTCAGATTAATTTATAAAACAATCAATAAACTAAAAAAAGAAAAATATGAAGAAACTTGCTTTAGTATTATTTTCAGTGTTTGTTCTGAC
This sequence comes from uncultured Paludibacter sp., assembly GCA_964508285.1. Taxonomy (GTDB): domain Bacteria; phylum Bacteroidota; class Bacteroidia; order Bacteroidales; family Paludibacteraceae; genus Paludibacter. Next base: position 18,838 of record CAZDSY010000034.1, on the reverse strand, counting down.
AGTGAGCTCACAAGCACAAAATAACACCAAAAAAGGTTACAAACCCGGCGATGTTGCAACTGATTTTAAACTTAAAAATGTAGATGGAAAATTTGTGTCACTTGCTGATTATACAAAAGCGAAAGGCTATATTGTTATTTTCACCTGTAACCATTGCCCCTATGCTGTAGCTTATGAGGATCGCATCATTGCACTCGATAAAAAATATGCTCCATTGGGATTTCCCGTTATTGCTATTAATCCAAACGACCCTGCAGCTCAACCTAAAGACAGTTACGAGGCAATGCAACAACGTGCCAAAGAAAAAGGTTTTACCTTTCCTTATCTGTTCGACGAAGGACAAAAAATATATCCGCAATACGGCGCTACTAAAACCCCTCATGTTTTTATTTTGAATAAAGAAAAAGGTAAAAACATTGTTCGTTACATTGGCGCAATAGATAATAATTATGCTGAAGCAAATGATGTTAGTCAAAAATATGTAGAAGCTGCTGTAAATGCATTGCTTGCGGGGAAAGAAGTAGAACAAAAACAAACTGCCGCGATTGGATGTACAATTAAGGTGAAAAAATGAATTATATTATTTATGGTGTTATTTTTAAGAGAGCAAATGGCTCTCTTTTTTGTTACTTCTCAATCCCCAACCGTTTCTATCCATCATCAGGAGATAAACTTAATGGAATAGTTTAAGAGCAACAATCGATAGTTGGATGCTTAAATAAGGCTATTTTTGAGTGAAAATCACAATTTACTTTCTGCTTTTTTTCCAAATAACTTTAATAAAATTTTCTTCCTTAAAGTGCATACAAGTAACGTATCAATTCTTTCATAAACTTTTTGAATAAAAAATTGTTCTATTTCTAAACAAAATTTTGTAGTTTTTTCAAATATTTCAGGTTAAATTCTTAAGTATAACTTTAAAAATACAAGTATGAAAAAGTTAAGTATTTACTTCTTGTTAGTAGGACTAATATTCGTTTTAAGTTCCTGTCCTGAATCCACATCAGTTCCTTTAGCTTCAAAAAGCACGGTAAAAATTGACAAAACACTTATTGGAACATGGAAAACTGACGATTTGGATATATATCTTGAAAAATTTACTGTTAGTCAAAACGATCAGTTCTCTTACAAAGTTGCAGCTGACATTTGGGATGATATAACTGAAGATACAGAAACAGAATTCTATATCGCATGGTTGGTACCCATTAATGATCAAAAATTTGTAGTTGCACAAAAAACGATTGACAACAAAACTGAAAACACCTATTATCTTTACAATTATAAATTTGACAATGGCAAATTGGTTCTTCAATCATTGAATATTGAATCTTCAGTGCTTAACAACATAAAATCGTCAGAAGAATATATGAAAACTTTAAAATCTGCCATAGCAAAAGGTAATTTTTTAACCTCTGAAGGAACTTACACCCGCCAATAAGTCAAACATAAATAAAATTAACTTGGCTTACCCCAAAATAATGTATTTTTGAGGTAATTTTTATTTCATTTTTCTATGAATAAAAAATGTTTTTATTCTGAGTTAAATAAATTAAATTGTATCAAACTGTAAGAATGAATAAGAATATAATTATAGAAAAAAAGGATAATAGCTTTGAGTATTTTAAATTAAAATCTGAAATCTGATTTAACAAATAACTATCTAAATTTTAGGTTATTAAATCTGAAAAACTAATTAGGATAATTTGTAGATAAAACAAAAAAACTTGTTATTTTTGCTGATAAATCAGAAAAATCGGATGTTAAACAAACCTATAAAGTCTTTTGCTGAACTTACCGGACATTTACAAAATGTAAACGAACGAAAGAAACTTGCAGTTGCCAATGCCAGTGACAGTCATACAATTGAAGCAGTATTGATGGCAGTTGAAACCGGAATAATAGATGCCTATCTTATTGGCGATGTGGGTCAGATTGAATCACCGTTATTTTTCGAGAAAAACCTTTCAGAACATGTACACATTGTGGATGTTCCCGAAGTTAAAGCGGCTACATTGGAAGCTGTTCGAATGGTTAAAGAGGGCGAAGCTGATATTTTGATGAAGGGTCTTGTTAATACCGATGTAATTCTTAGAGCTATTCTCGACAAGGAAAAGGGTTTACTGCCACCCAGCAGAGTCATGACATACAATGCAGCCCTTGAAATTCCGCGTTATCACAAACTACTGTTTTTTTCAGATCCTGCTGTAATTCCCTCTCCCAGCCTCGAACAGCGGATTGCAATGATTAAATATGCAATAAACACCGCTCATAAATTCGGAATTGAAATGCCAAAAGTAGCTCTTATACATGCAACAGAAATTGCAAATCCGAAAATTCATTACATGCAGGATTACATAGACATAATGCAACTTTGGCGCGAGGGTGAGTTTGGAAATGTAATTATGGATGGTCCACTTGATATTTTTCTTGCTTTAGACAGTGAACGTGGCGGAATTAAAAATGTAAGTACACCGGTTTTAGGAGATGCTGATATTTTAATCTTCCCCAATTTTGAATCGGCAAATATTTTCTACAAAGGTGTATCGCTTTTTGCTGATGCACAAATGGGTGGAATTCTTCAGGGAACTGACAAGCCTGTTGTAATGACTTCGAGAAGTGAAAGTACACTTTCAAAATTTTACAGCATCGCTATTGCCTGTATAATGGCCTGAAAATATAGTATATACACAAATAATTTTTTCTTTTAAATTCATATAAAAAAAACTTCAATGTCGCTACCATACATAACTGATAAATCCATTACTAAAACTGACTTTACAAAAATATTCTTAAAAAAAAGCGGAATATGAAAACAGTAAATTCGTTCAATGCGACTTTTCGGATGGCGACCTTTGAGAGTGCAGGTTTACCCATTGCCAATTTACAGACTGCAATCTGAGTATAGCAAAATTTACACAAACAGCTTTCCGAGATACTATTTTTGATAATTTTAAAATGTTGGGAATTAATTTCAGCAATTGTAACAAATATAGTATGTCTTTCAGGTTTGAAAATTGCCAATTAAATCATTCATCTTTTTTTGGAATTAAAATTAAAAAAACACAGTGTTCAAAAAAATTACCGAATGCACGAAATAGATTTCTCCGAAAGTGATCTTTGTGGTTCGACTTTCGAAAATTGTGACCTTATGCGTGCTATTTTTGAAAATACTAAGCTTGAAAAAGTAAATTTTAGTTCCGTCTTTAATTATGCAATTGATCCCTTTAAGAATGATATAAAAAAAGCAAGATTTTCTTTTCCAGGTATTTTAGCCTTACTCAATAGATTTGATATTGTTACTGAGAATCGTTAAATCTAAAGAATTTATTAAATTACATTTCTGCTTAAATCTAATTTTACAGGCAAACCTGTGCGAAGCGATTCATCCATAGCCTGCATAACAGCTACTGTTCCAATGCCTTCCTTTAAATCAGGAAAAGCGGTCTTTCCTGCATCAAGGCATGAAGCAAAATATTCAAGATAATTCTGATATTCGCCCGCATGATGCGATTTTCCTTCGAAACGAAAATAATGTTTCAGTTTGTGTTCAAAAGTCAATATTTTCTCCTCTCCAGCCTTGTTTGTTACAGCATATCTTAAATCCATATAATCAGCTTGACTGCAACCTTCGGTACCACGCAATATGCAACTCATTTCACTGTCGCGAACAGATGGTTGAACCGGAGAAGAGTAAACGCCACTAATTCGTGCAATACGTCCATCGGCTGCTTTCAGAATAAAATGCATGGTATCTTCATTTTTCAATCCGCCAGCTTTTCCATTTGAACTAAGCATTCCGTAACCCATAACTTCCACAATATCGGGCAAATACCAACGTACTAAGTCCACAGGATGACTTAAACCGCCATACAACCATTTAAAGGAATGTTCCAACGACCAACCTTTTCCCAAAAACCAGCGATGATCGGCATGATAATAAGCTTCAACCGTTACCAATTCACCAATTTCCCCGGCTTCAAATTCTTTATGCTGATGTTTCATCGATTCAAAAAACCGGCTGCTTTGGCCTACAAAAACTTTTTTGCCGAAATGGTCGCTTAACCTGATAAGTTCATCCGCTTTGCTTAAATCATCAATCAGCGGTTTTGTACAAACAACATGTTTTCCGGCACGCAAAGCCATTGCAATATGTTCAGCATGAAATTTATCGGGCGTATAAATTCCGATAACATCAATTTTCGGGTCGTCCAACAAATCCTGATAACGGGTTGTATAATTATGAAAATCAAACTCTTTAGCGCGTTTTCGGCAAAGTTCTTCATTCAAATCGCAGATTTGCACCAATTCCCAATCGGAGCTTTGCAATGCAGCCGACATAACACTTCTCCCCTCGCCTAAACCTAATAAACCAAGATAATGCATGATAGTAAAATTAATTTTTGATAGTAAACATACAGTGAAAGAAAAAGGTTCAGTTAGAAAATGTGCCAATCGTAGTGAAACGAAGATTCCGCTTACGGAATGAGAAAAAGTGCCAATTTGAAAATGAAAAATGTAGAATGAAAAATGTATCTCGCTCTTTATTAATTTCTTAGTTTATGACTTTTAAATTTCAAACTTTATTAACTTACAAACTTTATTAACTTGAAACTCTGAAACCTGAAATATAAATTCGTGAGTTGGTTCCGAAGCATCGGAATCCCGATACCCAAACCTGAAACCCTGAAACTTATGTAGAGACAAGGCATGCCTTGTCTCTACTGGAAAACCAATGCTAACGATGAAATAAATGTTCCGACAATGATAAACCAGCGATAAATATTTTCGGGAATAATTTTTACAAATTTTATTCCCAGAAATGCTCCTAATGCGATAAAAGGAAACATTTTCAGATTAAAAATCAGGGATTCGGCAGTAATATTATGCCATCCCCAGATTTGAAGGGGCATTTTTATAAGATTAACGATAAAGAAAAACCATGCGGCAGTTCCGATAAATTCGTTCTTTGGTAGATTTTTCAGTAGCAAATAAACACTCATAACCGGACCGGCAGCATTTCCTATCATAGTGGAAAAACCTCCTGCGACTCCAAAAGGAATAGTCATCCATCTGTTCAAAGGTTTTTGTGCCGTTTGTCGCTTGCGATATTCACTCCAAAGCATTATTGCCAAACTGAGCAACATAAGCCAACCAATAAGCTGACGAAATTGTTCGGCTGAAATAACTTTGCCGGTCATTAATCCTAAAATCAATCCGGCAAGAGCCCATGGCATAACTTTTATCAGGGTTTTAAAATGTGCATGTCGGTGGTAGTAAATAACCCCAAAAACATCGGCCATAACCAACATGGGAAGTACCAAACCCGATGAAGGCTTACCACCGAAAACCAATGCCATAATGGGTACAACCAGTGTTCCTAAACCGTTAATTCCGGTTTTCGACATGCCTATCATTACAGCACAAAGTATGGAAATAAGCCAAAGAGTGATGGACATCGAAAATTTACGATTTACGATTTAGGATTTACGATTTTTTGGAAATGGAATAACGTTTAATCATTCTTTAGTTTCAAAATTACCAAAGTGAAAAAGTTCTTCCAAATCCATTTCGAGTGAAGCTCTGATTACATCAGCTTCGGTGAGTTTCTCGGCTGAAAAAGAAGTTGTCAGAGCTAAACATTTTGCTCCGGCGGCTTTTGCTGCTTTTACCCCGCTTACAGCATCTTCTACAACCAAACAATCTTCGGGTTGCATTCCAAGTTTTTGGGCAGCCAGCAGATAAATATCCGGAAATGGTTTCTTTCGCTCCACATCTTCACCACTTACAATGGCATCAAATGTATCAGCAGGTATACCAATTTCGCGTAAATTAATTTCAATTTTAATACGGTCGGCACTGCTTGCAACTGCAAGTTTTAAACCATTCAGTTTACACTGTTGAATAAAACTTGCAGTACCGGGCAAGGGTTTCAGTTTACCATGCGTAATTTCACCATATATCTGATAAGTTCTTGCTTTATCTCTGTCAATTTCAACTTCAAATCCGTTTGCCCTTCCAATTCCACAGATATAACTATTTTCGCCTGTTCCAACAAAAGGCAGTGCATCCTGTGGCTGAACACTAACACCATGTTCGGCAAACATAAGTCTGGCTGCTTCGAAAATATATTCTTCCGAATCAACCAGAACTCCATCCATATCGAAAAGAACTGCTTTTAACTGATTTTTCATAATTTAAGTAGCTAAAACTTAGGAGTAAAAACCAATCACCAATTAACCAATCAACCAATTCATCAATCACCAATCAACCAATCACTATTCCTCTACAATTTCCACTGAAATCATTTTATCCCCCTGACGGATGGCATCAATCACTTCCAAACCTTCCACTACGCGTCCGAAACAAGTATGATTACGGTCGAGATGCGCGGTATTTCTGCGGCTATGGCAAATAAAAAACTGCGAACCGCCTGTATTTCTTCCGGCATGAGCCATCGACAAAACTCCACGGTCGTGGTACTGGTTTTCACCATCGAGTTCACAGTTGATTTTATAACCCGGTCCGCCGGCACCATTGCCAATAGGACAACCACCCTGAATTACAAAATCGGGAATTACACGGTGAAAAGTCAGTCCGTTATAAAATCCTTTTTCTGCCAAATCGCAAAAGTTTTTAACTGTATTCGGTGCATCTTTCTCGTAAAATTCTACTTTCATTGCACCCTTTTCTGTGGTAATAATTGCTTTTTTCATTTTGATTTTAATTTAGCCTCCTCAAGCCCCTCCAAAGGAGGGGATGTAAAGTTTGTTTTACTTTTTAATCTCTCGAATTAATGTCCATTTTGAAAATTTAGACATGCAAATTTCATTTTGAATTACATGTTTACAATTCAATTTTCCTGCAAAAGTAATGATATTTTTCTAAGTGCCCGAATTAATTAATCGGTATGATTCATCAATCTTACTTGATTTATTACTTAAGTAAGTAGCTAATTCTACTTCTACCATAATATAATATTAACCACATAAGACCACATAAGGAAGAAAAAATCATAAACATGTTACAGAAAATACATTTTTATTATTGATAATCATTTCTAATGTTGACTTATGTGTTCTTATGTGGTTTAAATATGTTTAATAATTTTGTTTGTGTTTTAATTTAGTAGAACTAATTGAAATTAGTTTTTATGATGATTAATTCATTAACAACTGCCCCCAACCCCGTTCGGCTGAGCTCACATCGAAGCCTAAATGGGGCTACTGAAGCCCGAAAATTGCAAAAATAATCAGTATTTCTACTCGGCAAAAAGTCCCCTTTAGGGGAACCAACGGTCACAACAAAAGGGAGTAATTAAGGGCAAAAACATAGTATAAACTAAATATGAACACCTACTTAATAGTTTAATTGATATTTAATTGGCACATTTTATTATTGGCACATTGGCATATTTAATCAGAAAGTTCCTTATTTTTGTTGCACAAAAAATTTTTCCGGTTTTTATTTACCGATTCAGTTACAGAAATGCTCCTCAATATCAAAGATTTTTTCGAAACGTTGCCATCACTTTTCTATATGTCGTACACATACAGAATTATTGTTGATGCATGGGCATTGTTTCTTGAACTTCTGATTTATTTGGTTATCGGAATTATTTTTACCGCGCTTTTTCAGGCATTTATCAACAAACAAAAACTCAGCGCTTATGTAGCCCGCAATCCACATTTATCAATCATCGGGGCTGCAAGTTTCGGAGTAATTTCTCCATTAGGAACTTATATTTGCATTCCAATGGCAGGAAGTTTATTCAAAAAAGGCACTCCTATCGGTCCGTTGATGGCATTTTTAGTCGCCTCACCCATTCTGAATCCAACAATTTTCATGTTAACTCTGGGCGCATTCGGGTACGAAATGGCAATTGTGCGTCTTATTACAGGGATTTTACTTGGCGCAACCGCCGGTTATATTTTTTGGTTTCTGGGCAAAAAAGTTGGCGAAGTAAAAAGTGATAGCGATAAAGGAATTATAAAAACAACCAATCCAGATAAAAATTATCTGAAACGTTTTTTGAAAGAACTGAAAGGCGCAACTTTATACATGCTTAAATACTTCGGAATGGCAATATTTATTGCTGCCGCCATTAAAAATTTGATTACTACAGATCAGGTTGAATGGATTTTAGGAAGCGGTTCGGTAGCATCGGTAATTTTTGCGGCAGGCGCCGGAATTCCCCTTTATTCGTGCGGTGGCGCGGCTATTCCTGTACTTTATCAACTTTCTGAAATGGGCATGACACAAGGAGCAATTCTTGCTTTTTTCATTTCCGGTCCTTCAACGCGTATTTCAAATCTGGTAATTCTTGGTTCTGTTTTCAATATCAGAATATTATCTATATATTTGAGCGTTGTTTTAATAGGCGCGGTAGTTTCAGGAGTTTTGTATAATTTGTTTTAGAAATCTGCCCCTCATTTTCAAAATACATTTTGGAATTTTCTTCTCAATTGCTTTTTTCGAAATATCTATCAAAATTCTATTTAACTCAATTAAAATGCAAACTATTTTTAATGATATTTGAACAAAAGAAGAAAACAGTTGAACCACACCGATAGCGATCGGTGAAAACATCAGACAACATAAGAAAAATGGTTAAATCGTTAATCGTCAGAAAGGAGTTTTTTAATTTTAATTTTCTCTTTATTTCCCTCGCTGCGCTTCGGGATGACAAATTTTCATTGGTCATAAATTCCCGTCGTCAACAGTTTTAGGCAATTAAAAGTTGCGTGGTACGACGGGTGCGAAGATAGTTATCAAGGACACTTCGAACCCGTCGCATAACTAGTTTTCTCAATTGAGTTGTTGGTCGGCGACGGATTTGCATAAAAAACAACTGTCATCCCGAAGCGTAACGAGGGAAATAAATTATATTTGAGTATAAGATTTTTTTTCACACGATTAACGATTGAACCATCATTTTAAAAAACTATTGCATTTGATTCAGATATAATTCTTTACAATAAATCGAATACATGAAATCGAAAAACAGGAAATTAAAAACTTTAAAAGTCATTTTCTTTACGACAGCAATTGTTGGATTGCTTGCCTGGGATATGGCTTACAACAATAAACAATCAGTAATTGAAGGTTCGTTCAGAGCCGATTCGCTGTTTAATTTTCCTTCACCCCGCGCTCAAAAAGTTGCAGTAATTGCTTCTGATAATGCTCTGCTGCCTAATCCCGCGCCTGTAAATGCTACCAATTTATCGTATCAGCAAATAAAAAGTATGGTAAAACAAGCCATCGATTTAATTGGTGGAATTTCGGCTTTTGTGCAGGAAAGCGATACGGTTTTGATTAAACCGAATATTGTGGGTGCAAAAGCAACCGGCGACGGTGAAAACACTGACATACGTGTAGTAAAGTCAATTATTTCAATTATTTACGATACTTATCAGAATAAATGTAAAATTTATATTGGCGAAGGCTCTGCACGCAGCAATGCTACTATGGGCGGCGAAAACTGGAATGCAGCAGGATATGATAAATTATCTTCGGATGCTGATTTAAAGGGAATTAACTTTGAACTTGTGGATTTGAACGATGAAGTTGCCAATGGTGTTAACTTAGTTCATGTGCCTTCTAAAGCAAGTCTGGCGTATGCACAAAATGGAAAATACTGGATTCATAAATATCTGACTTCGCCCAATATCAAATTTATAAATGTTCCTGTTTTAAAAATGCATGAACCCGGCATTACCAATGCGCTTAAAAATCAGATTGGAGTAGCTGCCGGTGCAAAATATGGATGGAATAAAGAAAAAGGCGGTCCGGGCGGGAAACTGATTCATCATGCTGAATTTACATCGGCTTACAATTATAAATCGTGGCAGGACGAAGAAATTGTTGACCTGTGCAGCTGTATTAATAACTTCACGCTCAATGTAGTTGACGCATTGTTATGTCTCGAAACACAAAAAACTTTAATGTCCGGCGGTTCAAATCAGGTAAGGTTGAACACGATTATAGCCGGTGCCGATCCTGTAGCGGTTGATCATGTTTGTGCCAGAATTATTGGTTCAAATCCCGATGATATTGCACACCTTACAATGTCGGAAAAAATTGGACTTGGCACCAATAATTCCGACAGTATTGGTATTCTGGGCGAAGACATTGCCTCGAAATATAAATATCGTTTTGCGCGAGGCGCTATTCATGCTCAATTCGGGCAGGGAAACAGAATATGGTTAATTTCATCTGCTTTCAGTTACTCAAATATGACAACAGATTATCTAGGAGGTGAAACAAGTGCAAACCCACAGAAGGGTGACTTAAAATGGTCTGCGCCCATTTATTTTTTCGACGATAGAATTGACCTGAACAGTTATCTTAACCCGAACGGAAATGCAGTTGCGTATTGTTTTACCAACGTTTATGCTCCTGTGGCACGAAAAAATGTTGAGTTATGGCTGAATTCGGAAGAAGATATGATTGTGTTTTTGAACGGCAAGTCTGTATATAATTACAGCGGTTCGCGACCTAACGCGAATCTCGTAGCCGATAAACCACTGATTGATTTGCAGGAAGGTGAAAACAGAATTCTGGTGAAAGTACTTCAACGAACCGGATGCTTTGATTTTGCTTTGAATATTTGCGAACCCGGTACAAACGGAAACCGCGTGGAGGGATTGAAGTTTTATATAAAAAACTATAACGAACCGCAAGCCTTAACCTCCGGAAACCAAACTATTAACTATTTATCAAACAAAGATTTAAAAATTTTAATGAAGTCCGGTTATCTTACAGTTGATGACATTGATGTTTCGGAAATTAATTTTTACAACACCAATGGTATAAAAATAGCAAGCGCCAACGGCAATAAAATTTTCGCCGGAAACCTGAATAAAGGAATTTATATTGTTGGTGTAAAGTTCAGAAACGGAATGGTGGTAAACCGGAAGATATTTAAGAATTAATATATCAATTTACCCCTAAAACGTGCCCCCTAACCCCCTAAAGGGGGAATATTGTAGTATTATCAACGTTTACTCGTTAAATTCTATCTTTTTTAATAACACATCACAACTTTTCCTCTCTGCTGTTTTACATAAAATCTGTCCAAAACAATTCTTTATGTGTTGTGTGACGAATTAATTCAATATAAAGAAAATAGAACGCGGATTTAGCGGATTAAAGCAGATAGAATACGTTAATAAATGGATTAAATACAGATTAAATCTTGCAAGCAAGATTAGATAAGATTAAGATAGTTAACTTAAATCATCTCGCAAAAGGCGGGATTAAAATCCGTTTAATCAGCGTAAATCAGCGTTCTATTCTTTTTCACGTATTGAAATATTTTAATTTTAAAAAAATATTACTTTATTCAGATTATTTTTTACTTTTGCACCAAAATAATCATTAAAAATAATTCTATATGGAAAATCTGAATGAACAAGAAGTTTTCAAACTCCCCCCTCATTCTTCAAAATACTGTAAATCTTTCGCGCAGTTGTTTCAGCCGATGGCATTTTCCCTAATTTATCCGCAAGCAATGCAAAGCCTTCATGCATTGTTTGGATATTTTCAGGCTTTTCTATTAACTTACCCATTTCAGTTTGTAGGTTCTGAACCGTAAAATCTGCTGCTACAAGTTCTTTTACCACTTCGTGTCCGGCAATTAGATTTACAAGCGAAATATATTTTACTTTCAGGAATAGTTTTTTTACCAACAAGGCAAGTTTACCGAATTTCACATGATAAACCACTACCTGAGGTGTACCTAATATTGCAGTTTCGAGCGTGGCTGTTCCTGAATTTACCACAGCAATTTTGGAATTTTTTACAAGTGAATGTGTTTGATTGAAAAGAACCGGAATTTTGGTTTCGTTTACATAAGGTGTATAAAACGATGTTTCAATGCCCGGAGCACCTGAAATTATAATCTGGTAATCACCGAAATTGGATGCTGCCTGTAACATTATTGGCAAACAAGCAGTTATTTCCTGTCGGCGACTCCCGGGTAAAAGGGCAATTACAGGTTTTGCGGTTAAATTGTTTTGTTTGATAAACTCTTCGAAATCTGGTAAACCCGGCTTGCTTTTCTCAATTTGTTCTACGGTTGGGTTGCCTGTATATTCTACTTCGTAATCATGTTTCCGGTAAAATTCCGGTTCAAAAGGTAGAATTGTAAAAACCTTATCGACATATTTTTTAATTTGCCTGATTCTGCCTTCCTTCCAAGCCCATATTTTAGGAGGAATATAATAAAAAACAGGTTTATGCAGCTTTTGCTTTACGAATTTTGCCATTGGCAGGTTAAAACCCGGAAAATCGACCAAAACCACAGCATCGGGATTAAACTCAACGAGCACCTTTTTGCAAAGATCAAAAGACTTCAGCACTTTATTAAAATTCATCAGCACCCTGCTAAAACCCATAAAAGCAGTATGTTTATAATGCTGCACTAACTTTCCACCCTGCTCCAGCATTAAATCGCCACCCATAAAGCAAAATTCAGCCTGTGCATCAACCATTTTCAGTTCACGCATCAAAGCAGCGGCATGTAAATCGCCCGAAGCTTCACCGGCTATAAGAAAGTAACGCATTGCATTTTGAGTTTCAGGGTTTCAGGGTTTCGGTAGAGACAAGGCATGCCTTGTCTGTACATAAGTTTGTAAGTTTATAAAGTTTGAAAGTTTATAAAGTTCATAAAGCAATAAAGACTGAGTTAAATTCTACATTTTTCATTTTACATTCCTTCATTTTACATTTCCTCATTCCGCAAGCGGCGTCTTTGTTTCACTACGATTGGCAAAATCCTCACAACAAAAACGTGGCAACAATAATGTAAAAAACTGCCCCAACCATGCATCCGACAGCAAGTTTAAATGTATCGCGTTTGTAAAACAAAAACACAAACATTAAATCGGGTAAAACTGACAATAACAACAATTTTCCGAGTAAAGTACTTGGATACAAAAGCTTTATTACTTCGAACGGATTACCTTCGCCAGTATAAAATCGTTCAATATAAACGTAAATGAAAAGCGCAGGCAATAAAAGTCCGGGCACGAATCCGTAAATAAATTTATCGAACTTTTTTATCTCAAATTTCATTTACTGCAATATTTCATTTAGCTGAGCCAGAAACTCATGTGCGGTAAGGTCAATTTTTGTAGGGACTACCGAAACATATCCATTTGCCAGTGCCCATTCGTCGGTATCTGTAGCTTCAGGTTCAAAGTTGGTAAATTCGCCGGTTAACCAGAAATAATTCCGTCCAACAGGGTCGACACGCTTTGCAAATTCCTTTGTCCATTGCCCATCGCACTGACGGCATACTTTTACACCTTTAATCTCACCAACCGGTGCATTTACATTTAAACAAATACCGTCAGGTAGCGGTTTTTCTATTATTTTTTTACTGATTTCAAAAACATATTTTTCAAATTGGGAAAAATCTGCCTGAAAAGAATGATCGCTAATAGAAAAACCAATTGAATTGATTCTGTTTTCGCAACCTTCGAGAACTGCACCCATTGTACCTGAGTAAATAACATTTACTGCAGCATTTGAGCCATGATTAATACCCGAAACTATCAAATCGGGTTTGCGGAGCACAGCCTCATTAAGCGCTAACTTTACACAATCTGTAGGTGTTCCGGTGCAAATATACCTAGTCAATCCTTCCGTTTCTTCAATTAATTTATATCTGATTGGATGTGTAACTGTTATGGCATTTGATTGTGCTGAACGTGGCCCATCAGGCGCCATTACAATCACGTCACCCAATTTTTGCATTATTTTCGTAAGTACCTGTATTCCCTTGGCAGTATCGCCATCGTCGTTTGTAATAAGTATAAGTGGTTTGTACATATTTTCATAAAATAAATAAAATTACACTCACAGCAAATTTTTCATATTTAAATGTTATTGAATAATGTAAAGTTGAATCATTTTTTTCGTACAAAAAACCAAGCTCCGGAAAGAAAAAATGATGTTCCAACGAAGAAATAAACAAGATCGTCTAAATCAATCACTCCACGTGAAATTGATTTATAATGCGAATTTATCCCTAAATTCATGAAACTCCATGCCTTTTCGCCGGCTTTAAAAAGCATTGCAAAAAGTTCGAAACCATAAAACAGTAAAAATGAAATTACTACTGCAATAACAAACGATACAATTTGGTTTGCAGAAATGGATGAAGCAAATAATCCAATTGAAAGATAAATGCCCGATAATAAGATAAGACCGAAAAATGAACCTACAAAAGCTCCTGTATCTACATTTCCAATAGGTTCTGCAATTAAGAACACACTAAAAAAGTATACAAGCGATGGCAATATCGTAAGAACTACGACTACCCACACAGCAAAAAATTTACCTAAGATTATCGATTTAACACTTAATGGCTTTGTAATTAATAATTCCCATGTACCAGTTTGCTTTTCTGCAGTTATCAAATTCATGGTTATGGCCGGACAAAGAAAAAGAAATAACGAAGGAGCAAGGCTAAATAAGCCATCTACATTAGCATATCCATTCTCAAGCACATTATATTCTCCGGGAATAACCCATAAAAACAATCCATTAATTATAAGGAAAATACCAAGAATTATGTAGCCGGTCGGATAACTGAAAAATGAGCGTATTTCCTTATTGAGAACTGTGAACATGTATCTATTTTAATTTTTTCAGAATATATTTTTATAAATACGGAATAATGAAAGTAAAATGTGATGGATTTTATATTTTTCTAAATTAAATATTTTTATTCTGTCTGTTTAAATTCAAATTGCAAAGCATCTAGAACTAAATTCAATTCATACGTTTCAATACCATTTGCAATCAAAAAATTTTTATCTTCCTTGAACAGTTTTATAAAATCATCTATCTTATTTTCGAGTTTTTTCAATGCTTCAACATAATACTTAATTGCTTCAGATATATTTTTATTACATAGATGAATATGACCCGCATTAATATTATCCTGAATTTGAGGATCTGATTTTAATATTTCTTTTGAATGATATTTTGCTTTTTCAATATTTCCGGATACAAAATTACACCAGCACAAATGCCGCATAATTTTCAGATTACCTTCATTTTCTGCATCAAGACGGTACAATAATTTTAGCGCTTCGGCATACCGATTCAGTAACATCAGGCATTTTGAAATGTTAAGCTCAATACCCAAATGCCCCGGATGAATATATATACAATGCTGATAGTATGCTAGAGCTTTTTCATAATTACCCGAAAGTCTGTAGCACAGAGCAATTTTCCGTACAGTCCACAAATCATCGGGCTGAATTACATCGGCCATCAAATAAGCTTCGAGAGCTTTTTGTAGTTGTGAAGTTTTCTGATATGCAAAACCAATTTTCTGAAAAATGGATGCCGATGGATTTTCTAATTCAGATTTCAGTTCTTCAAAAACTTCAATCGCTTCTTTATAATGACCTTTCAGAAAATAATATTCTGCAATACTACTTTTTAAATCACTGTTATCTGAGAGAATATCAAACAAATAAGTTTTGTGAAGCAATAAAGAAGCGCTGAACATATCTGAAAAATCTGCACGATTTGGATGAAGCCTAAAAAAACGGAATAAATCCTGAACGTACTGTTTCGAAATATTTTTTGCAGCTAAATCAGGATGTAAAATCAATTCTTCACTATTCATATCGCGTAATTGCTCCGACTCTGCTTTGAATGAGTTTTTAATCATATTAGACTGAGCTTCAGGCATTTGTAACATACTCAGACAAAATGAAAACTTATCGGAATTGCACATGATATTGTTTTCGGTAAAAGCCTGTACAAAAGAGTTTTCAGCATCTGAAAAAAGCGGATTTACATCAGTAAACCTGCTATCGAATAGTAAAAACCAATGAGAAATTTCATTGAAAAATGCAAAACTCTTAAGCATCGAAAAAGTACTCATATACACGTCGGCGCCTTCAAGTTGCAAGTCGGTAAGTTCCTTAATTTTATCGTAAACTCCACTTTCTTCAAGAATATCCTGCCATTCGGGATTCTGTTCATCCCATTCATCGGATTTTAAAAGTTTTTCAGCTTCCAACTTATCCTTAAGCGCAGGGCTGATTTTCATTATTTCCGGTAAAATTTCCTCACGCAATTTTTTCGATATTTTGTCTGTTTCGAGTGTAGCAATTATTTGTATGATTATATTTCTGAAATTTTCCTGATAATGTTGATTGTCAGCAAGCAAAACCAATCGATTTCTTACCGAAGGAAAATATGGTAAAAATCTGTTATACCTAGTTAGTACAAAACATAAACCAACCATAGCTCGCTGACTTACCTGAACCGGAGTGTTTTCAATACAATCAAAAAGCATCATTAGTTTCTGTTCATCAAACATGCGCCACAGATTAAGTGTAAGAGCCGAAACTAAAAGTGATTTTTCCGACAAACCTGGATATGAATTATCCATTAACTGTCTGAAAACATTTTTTTCGAATTGATCATAATGAGTTGTTAACCAGTAAAGTGCAAAAAGTTCCGATAAATTTATTTCAAAATTTTTACGAAGTTGAGACATTGCAGCCTGGTTGGAAGTAAAAAACTCACTCTCAGGATTATTTTGTTTATGATAATAATTCAGTGAGTCATACAGTTCATTAACAGATTCAAATAGGCGTCGAAAAGGGAAAAATCTTTTTTGGGTGTATTCAAAATTTGTAGAATTGCGTAGTAACAACTCTTCTCTAAGCTCAGAAATTAAAATGTAAATCCTTGAGATGAGTTTATTATACATAATTTTACGTTGAGGATCCTCGGCACCTGCAACATAATATTCTAACATTAACCGATAATTGGTGTTAAGTTCGGAGAGTAAATCACTATAAACACCCATTTGTAACTCTGCAACAAGCACAGCTGTGTAATCCAGTGCATTTTTAATTTTTCCTTCGTTCAGATAATTAATTACTGCCTTGAAAGTGATATGTATCTGCGTGGAATTCATAAAATTGTTTTTTTAGGAAACAGAAAAATTCATACAATGAAACTTGTTGTAATGTAATTTACAAGTAAAGAATTAGCCCATTTTGCTTATTTTCACAAGTTTTTCTTCGTCAATTATCTTAAGCTTACGTCCGTCAATCGCAATTATGTGTTCGTTAACGAAAGTTGATAAAGTTCTAATTGCATTTGAAGTTGTCATGTTTGATAAATTTGCCAAATCTTCACGAGAAAGATAAATACTTATCGTAGCGCCATCTTCTTCAAGACCATAATTTTTTTTCAGCATGAGAATACTCTCGGCAAGCCTGCCCCGGATATGTTTTTGAGTAAGATTTACAGTACGGGCATCGGATGCTGCTAGGTCAGAAGCTAGCTCTTCAAGAAAGCGGTAACAAAAAGCATTATTATGCCGAAGTATTGACAAAAACACATCAGCTCTTATATTGTAAACTGCCGATGCTTCAAAAGCAGCTACGTTTGTATTATAGGTTCCGTTAGCTATTATAGCACGATAACCAAAATATTCACCGGGTTTCAGCAATCGTATAATTTGGTGTCTATTCCCTACACCTTCTTTATAAACTTTTACTTTACCCAATGCCAGTATCATCATATGTGTGGGTGTATCGCCCTCGCAATGAATTATTTCATTTTTTTTGTAAAAATGCACTGAATGTGTGTTTTTTACATATTGTCGTTCATCGGGAGTGAGCACATCCCATGCTGTCATCACCTCTTCAATCGGTTTCAGTTCAGAAACTATTTTCTTTGACATAAAAGAAATCAGATTTTATGTTTGATAACACTGTTTTACAGCACAAATTTAATGTTTTTTTATTATAAAACTTATTTTCGGACATAATTTCGAAGTAAATATACAACTGTTTTATAAAATGAGATTAAATTTGAGTTTCATATTGCATTCAAACAAATAATTCGTTTATTTTTGTAAAACATTTTGGGTGAATCAATAACGTTATATTTTATAATTGGTTTAAAATTAGTATGAAAAAATTATTGCTAATAAGCATATTACTACTTCTGTATTTAGTAGTAAAAGCAGAAATGCCGGTTTTTACCGATTCAGCCCAATACAGTTTAATTACCTGTTCTCCCGGCAAAGAGTTATATGCTCGTTTCGGTCATACCGGTATTAGAGTAAAAGATAGTATAAATAACACTGATGTGGTTTTTAATTACGGATTATTCAGTTTTAATACCGAAAATTTTTATTATAAATTTATCAAAGGTGAAACTGATTATCAGCTTGGAGTTATATCTACAAATGCATTTCTATCGGAATATATTATGCGTAACTCCTATGTTTGGGAGCAAGAACTTAACCTGACAACTGCCGAGAAAAGAAAATTAGCTGCAGCACTTATTGAAAACTATAAGCCTGAAAATAGAGTATATCGTTATAATTTCATTTATGATAACTGTGCAACACGACCACGTGATCGCATTTTACATGCTTGCGATGGAATGGTAAAATTAACAAATCCGGGTGAACAGCGTACGTTCAGAAATTGGGTGGCTCTTTATACAGGTACTGAAAGTTGGACACAGTTCGGGATTGATTTATTATTCGGTAGGTCCGCGGATGTAAATGCCACAAATATCGAAAGTATGTTTTTGCCGGAAGTTTTAATGTCCGAGTTTGAAAACATTAGAATTGTTAGAAAAGACAGTATATTTAACGAAAAGAAACTGGTCTTAAAAACCAATGAGATAGTTTCGGGAACATATCCGCAAGAAAATAAGAACTTAATTTTCAAACCATTATTAATATTTTTATTAGTGCTAATAGCTGGAATTATGCTCACCATTTGGGAAACACGCACCAATCATTATGCACGTTTTTTCGATAGTTTATTATTAATAA